>JAJYGO010000373.1 GCA_021785115.1 Chloroflexota bacterium
GTGGAAGTCCGGGAGGAGGCGCTGCCCTCCATCGACCTGCACACCGGGCTGCCGCTCGACACGAGCGACGAACCGGACGCGCTGCGGATCGACGATCACCACATCCTGGACCTGGAGGTCCCGGTGCGGGAGGCGATCTCGATGGCCGAGCCGATCGCGCCGCTCTGCCGGCCGGACTGCCGCGGGCTGTGCCCGGTCTGCGGTGCGGACCTGAACGACGAGCCGGGGCACCGGCATCCGGACGAGCCGGTCGATCCGCGGCTCGAGGCCCTGGGCGACTGGCAGCCGCCCGAGACCGACGACCCCATCTGCTGACATCCGCGAACCTGCCGTCGCACCAACGCACGAGGAGACCACCATGGGCCTGCCCAAGCGCAAGACATCGCACGCCGCACAGGGCGACCGCCGCGCCCACCACGCGCTGGTCGCGCCGAACGTCGAGTCCTGCCCGCACTGCCACGAGCCGAAGCTGAGCCACCACGCCTGCCCGAACTGCGGGTGGTACGCCGGCCGCGAGGCGGTGCACATCAAGAGCAGGACCACCGGCGAGACCGGCCGGTCCTGACGACCTCGCGGAGCGCCGGGGCGCCATGGACGTTCGCTCGGTCGCCCTCCCGGCCGCGGGCGAGGGGCGCGTGCGGGTCGCCGTGGACGCCCTCGGCGGGGACCACGGGCCGGCCGAGGTCGTCCCGGGAGCCCTGGCCTGGGCGCGCGAGCATCCCGATACCGACCTGCTCCTCGTCGGCGACGAGGCCCTGATCGCGCCGCACGTGCGGGACGGCCTGCCCTCCCACGTGACGCTGGTGCCGGCCTCCGAGCTGGTGGCCATGGACGAGCAGGCGGCGGCGGCCGTCCGACGCAAGCGCGACGCCAGCATCAACGTGGCGATGCGCCTGGTCCGCGAGGGCCGGGCCGATGCCGTCGTCACCGCCGGGCACACGGGCGCGGGCGTCGCCGCGGCGATCCTCCACCTGGGGCGGCTCCCGGGCGTGGACCGGCCGGCGCTGGCCGTCCAGATGGTGAGCGACAAGGGCCCCTTCGTGCTGCTGGACATCGGTGCCACCACCGACTCCACGGGGCTCAACCTCGCGCAGTACGCCCGTATGGGCGCGATCTACGCCGAGAAGGTGCTGGGCGTGCACGACCCTTCCGTGGCGCTCCTCTCCATCGGCGAGGAGGGCGGCAAGGGCGAGCGGCGGGTGCAGGAGGCGACGGCGATGCTGACCGGCACCGACCTGCGGTTCGTGGGCAACGTCGAGGGCAAGGACCTGGTGGCGCACCTCGCGGACGTGGTCGTGTGCGACGCATCGGTGGGCAACGTCACCATGAAGTTCTTCGAGGGGCTCTCCGGCTTCATCTTCGACCTGCTGCGCCGCGAGTTCCGCCGGCCGCCGCTGGGGCCCCTGGCCTACGTGCTGATGCGCCCCGGGGTGGCCCGGATCCGCGAGCGGTTCGACTACGAGAAACTGGGCGGTGCGCCGCTGCTCGGCGTGCGGGGGACCGTGATCATCACGCACGGCCGGGCGCGGGCGAGGATGATCTCCTACGCGGTGGGCGTGGGGGCCGCGTCGGCGCGGGCCCGGGTGCCCCAGCTGATCACGGACGCGCTCGGGCCGCTGCAGCGATCCACCCGGCCGTCCGCCGGCGGGATGGAGGAGACGGCATGAACGGCGCGGCTCGCGGGTCCCGGGAGGCCGCCGGGATGGAGGCGACGGCGGGGAGCGCCGGTGTGCGGGTGCTGACGGTTCGACGACGGGTGATCGGGGCGATGGCCCGCGCGGCCGCGGAGGCGCAGCCCGGCGTGCTCCGGGTCGGCCGCGGCGGGACGGCGTTCTGGGCGTGGCTCGCCGGGCCCGCGGTGACCGCCCGGCTGCGCGGGGGGCGCGTGCACGTCCGGCTCTTCCTGGTGGCACGGTCCGGGGAACCGCTGACGGCCCTCGCCGCGCGGGTCCGGAGGGCGATCGCCGAGACCATCGAGCGCCAGCTCGGACTGGAGCTCGGCGAGGTCACCATCCTCGTCGACGGCATCGGCGACTGACGCGTGCCGTCCACGACTGCGGCCGCACCGCACGCGTCGCGGCGCACCGCCCGGCGGCTCGCGCTGGCCGCCGTCTTCGAGGCGGAGTTCGGGCAGCGCACCGCGTTGGCGGCCCTGGAACGCCAGCTCGGGGAGCTCGGCATCGACGACGAGACCGCCGGCCACGCGCGCGCGCTCGTCGAGGCGGTGGTACGCCACCGGGATACCATCGACGCGCGGATCGAGGCGGCCGCTCCCGCCTACCCGGTGGTGCAGCTGGCGCGAATCGACCGCGCACTGTTGCGTTCGGCCCTGGGGGAACTGCTACACTCCGCGACGGCTCCTGCCCGCGTGATCATCGCGGAGTGGGTCGGCCTGGCGAGAACGTACAGTGGGGAACCAGCCCGGCGCCTCCTGAATGGCGTGCTCGGGCGGGTCGCCGACGAGACAGGATTGGCCGGTCCCACCCGGAGGGAAGGGGATCGCGAGTCCAGGCGGGCACCAACCGCCCGGATCAGGAGGTAGGACTGGTGACGGCATCAACCTACGAGCGGCTCAAGAAGATCGTGGTGGAGCAGCTCGGCGTGGACGAGGACGAGGTCAAGCCCGAGTCGTCGTTCGTGGAGGACCTCAACGCCGACTCGCTGGATCTCGTCGAGCTGATCATGAGCCTCGAGGAAGAGTTCGGCACCGAGATCTCCGACGAGGACGCGGAGAAGATCCGCACGGTCCAGGACGCGGTCGACTACATCGACGAGCACGCCGCGCAGTAGTCGCGGCCTTCCCCTGATGGATCCGGCGGACGAGCTCGCGGCGCGGCTCGGACTGCCGGTCTCGGATCGGGGCCTCCTCGGCCGGGCCCTGGTCCACGGCAGCTTCACCAACGAGCACCCGGACGAACCGTTCGGGTCGAACGAGCGGCTCGAGTTCCTGGGCGACGCGGTCGTGGCACTCGTGGTGTCCGAAGCGCTGTACGTGCGGCACCCCGACGAGGATGAGGGTGCGCTGACCGCGCGCCGGGCCGCACTCGTCTCGACGCGCGCGCTGGCCAGGGCCGCGGGCCGTCTCGGCCTCGGCGAGCTGGTGATCCTTGGCCAGGGCGCCGAGCGGACCGGCGAACGCCACCGACCGTCCGTGCTGGCCGCGACCTTCGAGGCCGTGGTCGGCGCGGTCTACCTGGACCAGGGGCTGGCGACCGTGCAGTCGTGGCTCATCGAGCAGCTCGCGGACCAGCTCGACGCGGAGGTCCCGGTGGCGAGCCTCAAATCCCCCAAGAGCCGGCTCCAGGAGCTCAGCTATGTGCGCTGGGGCGCGCCGCCCACCTACCGCGTCGTGAGCGCGATCGGACCGGACCACGCCCGTCGCTACGTCGTCGAGGCGCTGGTCGGCGACGAGGCGCTCGGACGCGGCGAGGGCGGCAACCGCCGCGAGGCGGAGACGGAGGCAGCCGCCCGGGCACTCGAGGCGCTCGAGGGCGCGGAGGCGGGCGCCGCCGGCCCGGGCGAGGCGCCGGGCCCCTGGACGCAGTCACCGGAGGGCGCCGCCGAATGAGGCGGGGGATCGGGAGGGGCGGGTGACCGCTCGCGCGCGCCTCCGCTCGCTCCGGATGGTCGGGTTCAAGTCCTTCGCGGAGCGGACCGAGGTCGAGTTCGGGGCCGGGATCAGCGCCGTCATCGGCCCCAACGGCAGCGGCAAGAGCAACCTGGCGGACGCGCTCCGCTGGGCCCTTGGGGAGCAGGGCCGGTCGCTGCGCATCCGGCGGGCGGAGGACGTCATCTTCGCCGGGTCCGAGCGCCGGCACGCCATCGGGATGGCCGACGTGACGCTCGTGCTCGACAACGCGGACGGGCTGCTCCCCCTCGAGTTCGCCGAGGTGGCGCTCGGTCGGCGGCTGTTCCGGTCCGGCGAGAACGACTACCTGGTGAACCGGCAGCGGGTCCGCCACCGCGACCTGGTGGACCTGCTGGACGCGGCCAACATTGCCGAGAACGCGTTCCTCTTCATCGGCCAGGGGATGGTGGACCAGGCGCTCTCCCTGCGCCCCGAGGAGCGGCGGGTCCTCTTCGAGGAGGTCGCGGGAGTCCGGCGGCACGAGCGGCGTCGCCGCCAGGCAGAGGCGCAGCTGGAGGAGGCCGAGGCCAACCTGGCCCGGGTGCGCGACGTGCTCGCCGAGCTGCGGCCGCAGGCCCGCCGTCTGGCGCAGCAGGTGGAGCAGGAAGCGGCACGGCGTTCCGCCGCCGACGACCTGGCGGCCGCCCTGGTGGCGGCTGCCCACGCCCGTTGGCACGCGGCGGCGCACGCGGGGCGGGAGGCCGCGGCGTCCCTGGAGCGGGCCCGCTCCGCGGCGGCAACCACGCAGGCGGAGCTGCGCACGGCGGAGACGCATGCTGCCGCTCTTGCCGGTCGGCTGGAGGAGCGGGCGTCGGCCGAGCGCTCGGTGCGCGCCGACCTGGATGCCCTGACTGCGGAGCTGACCGCGGTGCGCCTGGCGCATGGCCGCGCGGAGTCGACCCTCCAGGCCCTGGAGCGGGACCGGCGGCGGATCGAGGGCGAGCGGGCGGCCGCCGAGTCCCGGCTGCAGGCCGCGCGCAGGACCGCCGCGATCCCTCTCGTCGAGGATGACCCGGACCGCGCGACGGAGCTCGCGCAGGCCGAGCTCGCGCTCGCGGAGGCGCTGGCGGAGCTGGCGCAGCTCCGGGCGGCCGCACGCGAGGCGGGAGACCGGGAGGCGGCCCTCCGGCGAGCCGAGGCGGCGCGGGCCGCGGACCATGAGGCGGCGCGGCGCAGGGCGGCGACGGCCGCCAGGGCGCTTGCCGAGCAGCAGGCCCGGCTCTCCCGCGCGGAGGAGGCGGCGCGGGCGGCGGCCGGACGGCACGAGGCGGCGTCCGGCCGACACGCGGACGCGGTGGCCCAGGAGGCAGCGGCGGACCGTGCGGAGGCCGCGGCGCGCGAGGCGCTGGACGCGGTGGAGCGACGCTGGCAGGGGCTGCGTGCGGCGGCGGAGTCGGCGGCGGCGCGCCTCGAAGCGGTACGTTCGCGGATCGCCGCCCTGGACGGGCTGCTGAGCGCCGCGGAGGGCGTGGCGATCACGCAGGCCGCACGGCGCCTCGGCGGGACGCGCGTGGCCGAGGGTCTCGACGTGGATCCCGCGCTGCGCACCGCAGTGGAGGCGGCCCTCGGCGACGCGGTCCGGGCGGCGGCGCTCGTTCGGGACCGGGTGCCCGGGCTCCGGGGCGAGCGTGGCCTGGTGGTGCTCGCCGACGCGGCCGCCCCCCGCGTGGCGGACCGCGACGCGGAGCGCGCCCGCGCGGCGGCGGTCGAGGCTGGCGGCGGAGCGCTGGCGGACGCGGTTCGACGGGACCCGGGGGGCGTCGCGACGCGCCTCCTGGCCGCGGCCCTCTGGGTGCCCACGCTGGAGGACGCGCTGCGGGTCGCGGCCGTGCTGCCGGCGGGCTGGTCGGTCGCGACGCGGGACGGCGACCTGGCGACGGCCGCGGGCCTGGTGACGGTGGGCGGTGGCGGCGCGCTGCTCGATCGCCGGGCGGAGCGGGCGGCGCTCGACCGGGAACTGGCCGGGCTCGCGGCGGCGGACGCCGAGGCGCGCGCGGCGCGCGAGGCGGGCGATCGCGAGCGATCGGCGGGGCGGGCACAGGCGGACGAGGCGCGTCGCGGGGCGGAAGCTGCGCGCCGTGAGCGACGGGCGGCTGACGAGGCGGAGCGGGGCGCGGGTCGCGCAGCCGAGGCCGCCGCCAGGGAGCTGGCCTGGGAGCGCGCGCAGGCGAAGCGGCTCGCGGCGGAGGCGTCACGCGCGACTGCCGCACTGCAGGCCGCCGAGGCGGAGGCCGCCGCCGAAGAGGAGCGCCATGCCGCAGGCCCGGACGGCGGCCCGGACGCGGCGGCCCTGGCGACGTGGGAACAGCGGGTGGCCGAGCTCCGCCGTCGGCGTGACCGGCTCGCGGCCGCCGCCCAGGAGCGGGCCGCCGAGCGGCGGCTCGCGGAGGACGCGCGCAGCCGGGCCGAGGCTGCCATCTCGCTCGACGAGGCGCGACTCGCGGCGCTCGCCGGGGAGGCGACGCTGCTCGCGGCGGCCCTCGAGGAGGCGTCGACCGAGGGTTCGCGGGCGGCCGCCGAGATGGCCGACCTCACCGAGCGCGAGCGCGAGGCGCGTCGCCGGCTCGAGGCGGTCCTCACGGCGGGGGGAGGGGAGCGCGACGAGCTGGCGCGCACCGAGCGGGCCCTGGCCGCGCACCGCGTGCGCCTTCGCGAGCTCGACGAGCGCGTCCGGGAGGCGGAGGTCGCCGAGCTCCAGGCCCGGCTGGCCCACGAGACGATGCGCGAACAGATCCTCGTCGAACTCGCGTCGCTGGGGCCGGTGGGGCTGCATGCGCTCGCGTCCGTGACCGCAGACGCGGCGTCGGTCGTCCTGCGCGACGGGACTGCATCGCCGGGCGACGAGGATGACGGCGCGGATCCGGCACGCGCCCTGGAGGCCGCGCTCGACGGCGCGGCGCGGCGCTGGGACCGCGAGCCCGCCCCCGCGGACGCGCCGTCCGCTGCGCGCCTTGCCGTCCTCCGGCGCCGGTTCCACGAGCTGGGGTCCGGCAACCCGCTGGCCGAGGAGGAGTACGAGCAGGTGCGCGGGCGCCTGGACGATCTGGAGGCACAGCGCGAGGACCTCGAGCGGGCGATCCGCTCCACCCGCGACCTCATCGCGGAGCTGGACCGCCTGATCGCGGAGCAGTTCCGCACGACGTTCGCGGCGCTGGAGGATGCCTTCGGGCGCCGCTTCACGCAGCTCTTCGGCGGCGGCGTGGCGCGCCTCAGCCTGACCGACCCGGAGGACCTCGACGCCACGGGCGTGGAGATCATGGCGCAGCCCCCGGGCAAGAAGCGGCAGCCGCTCGCAATGCTCTCGGGAGGCGAGCGCGCCCTGACCGCGGTGGCGCTCCTCTTCGCCATGCTGGAGGTGCGGCCGGTCCCGTTCTGCGTGCTGGACGAGGTGGACGCGGCGCTCGACGAGGCCAACGTGGGCCGCTTCACGGATGCCCTGCGCGAGCTGTCCCGGCGGACCCAGTGCGTGGTGATCACGCACAACCGGGGTACGATCGAGGCCGCCGACGCGCTGTACGGGGTGACGATCGGTGACGACGCGGTGAGCCGCGTCATCTCGCTGCGGCTGGAGGAGGCGCAGTCGATGGTGGAGGCCACCGCCGGCTGACGAACGGCCCGCACGTACGGCGCCCGCCCCGAGGGCCCGCGGTTCGCAATGGAGGCACGCCCCGGATGTTCTGGCGACGAGGAAGACGCGACGCATCGGCCGACGAGAGCCGGCAGGAGCAGCCCGCCGCGGTCGAGACGACGCCTGAACCGGCGGTGCCGGGCGATGCGGAACCGGTCGGACCGGTCGCGGCGGAGCCGGCCGGCACGCCGGAGGCGCAAGCGGCGGAGTCGACTGCTCCGGAGTCGACTGCTCCGGAGTCCGCCGGGTCGATCGCGCCGGAGCCTGGACCCCCGGAGGCACCGCCGATCGTCCCGGGAGGTACCGCCGGCCAGGCCGAGCCGTCGGCGACCATCGCCGACGGGCTCCAGGCGAGCCGTCGGGGCTTCATGGCGCGACTCCACGGGATCTTCCGGGGAGGGGCCGCGGACGAGGCCGCCTGGGAAGAAGCCGAGGAGACGCTCATCGCCGGCGACGTCGGCGCGCGCCTCGCCATGGACGTCGTGGCGCGGGCGAGGGGCCGGCGCGACCCGGCCGGGCCCGAGGCCGCCGTACGGGCGGAGCTGGAGCGGCTTCTCCCCGCCGTCCCCGCGGGGCCGTGGCGGCCGTCGCGCCCCGACCCGTCGCTGCCGGCCGTCATCCTGGTGGTGGGCGTGAACGGCACCGGCAAGACCACCTCGATCGCCAAGATCGCCGCGCGGCTGGCCGCCGAGGGAGACCGCGTGATCCTGGCGGCTGCGGACACGTTCCGCGCGGCCGCCATCGAGCAGCTGGCGGCCTGGGCATCGCGCCTCGACCTGCCGGTGGTCGCGCACAAGGCCGGGGCCGACCCGTCGGCCGTCGTCTTCGACGCCCTCGACGCCGCGGTGGCCAGGGGGGCCGACGTGGTGATCGTCGACACGGCGGGCCGGCTGCACACGCGCCACAACCTGATGGAGGAGCTCGGCAAGATCCGTCGCACCATCGACAAGCGCCTGCCGGGCGTGGTGCCGGAGGTCCTCTTCGTCCTGGACGCCACGACCGGCCAGAACGGCCTCGTGCAGGCGAAGGCCTTCCACGAGGCAACCGGTCTCACGGGCATCGTGCTGACCAAGCTCGACTCGACCGCCAAGGGTGGGATCGTCTTTGCCATCGAGCAGGCGCTCGGGGTGCCGGTGGTGTTCGCCGGGGTAGGGGAGCGCGTGGGCGACCTGGTCGACTTCCAGCCCGCCTCCTTCGTGGAGGCGCTCTTCGCCTGAGCGCGGCCGGCGCCACGCGCCCGGCGTCCCGGCTCGGCCGCGGCGCGACCGGGGGTCGCGGCTGAGGCGGGATCCGCGGGCCCGCCGGCACCCCTGCCGGTGGGTCGACATCTCCGATACACTCTGGGTGTTCCGGCAGCAGCCGGACGGCCCCAGGTGTCGCCAGAACCCGCGCACCACCACGACGCTCCGCCCACGAGCGTCACCAGGAGCAGATCCTCCCCGTGTTCGACGCCCTCTCCGATCGCCTGCGCGACGTCCTGGGACGCCTCACCGGCCGCGGCCATGTCACCGAAGCGGACGTGGATGCGGCGATGCGCGAGGTGCGTCTCGCCCTCCTCGAGGCCGACGTCAACTACCGGGTGGTCAAGGACTTCGTCGCCCGCGTCCGTGAGCGCGCGCTCGGCGCCGAGATCCTGGAGAGCCTGAACGCGGGCCAGCAGGTCATCAAGATCGTCAACGAGGAACTGACGGAGCTCCTCGGGAGGGGCGATCGCACGTTCCGGCTCACCGGGCAGCCGGCGGTCGTGGCGCTGGTGGGACTCCAGGGCTCGGGCAAGACGACCTCGGCCGCCAAGCTTGCCCGCCACCTGGTCAAGCAGGGGCGCCAGCCGCTCCTCGTGGCCGCGGACCCGTACCGGCCCGCGGCCGTGGACCAGCTCGTCCAGCTGGGCCGCAGCCTGTCGATCCCGGTCTACACCGCGCCGCAGGGCACGCCCGTGGTCCGGATCGCCCAGGACGGGATCGCACAGGCGAAGCGCACCGGGCGCGACGTGGCGATCCTGGACACCGCCGGTCGTCTCACCGTGGACGAGGCGCTGATGGAGGAGATCCGCGAGGTCGCGGCCGTCGTCAGGCCGAGCGAGATCCTGCTGGTGGTGGATGCCATGACCGGGCAGGAGGCGGTGAACGTGGCCCAGGCGTTCGCCGCCGCGGTGCCGCTGACCGGCCTCGTGCTCACCAAGATCGATGGGGACGCGCGCGGCGGTGCGGCCCTCTCCATCGGCGCCGTGAGCGGACTCGCCGTGAAGTTCCTGGGCACCGGCGAGAAGACGGACGCCCTCGAGCCGTTCCACCCCGATCGCCTGGCGGGCCGGATCCTCGGGATGGGCGACGTCCTGACGCTGATCGAGCGAGCCCAGGAGACATTCGACGAGAAGGCCGCCGCGAAGGCCGCGGAGAAGCTGCGCAGGAACGCCTTCACGCTCGACGACTTCCTCGAGCAGATGCAGCAGATGAAGCGGATGGGTCCCATCGGCCAGCTCCTGGAGATGATCCCCGGCATGCGCGGCGTCGCGAAGGAGGCGCAGGGGGCCGTGGACCGGGGGGAGCTCAAGCACGTCGAGGCGATCATCCAGTCGATGACCCGCGAGGAACGTGCGGACCCGTCGATCCTCAACGCGTCCCGGCGGCGGCGGATCGCCCGGGGCTCGGGCACGAGCCTGCCGGACGTCAACCGCCTCGTGAAGCAGTTCGGCGAGATGCAGAAGCTGATGCGCATGATGCAGCGCCAGGGAGGGCGGCGGCCGTCGCTGCCGTTCGGGAGATGACGATCGATCAGCCCGCTGCCGGTCCGGGAACGACCGGCCAAGACAGCTCGATGGAGCCGGCTCGCCCGGAGGCGACCGAGGATCTGCGGCCCGCCGCGCAGGCGACGGGAGACCTGCCACCCGGCGCGGAGGCGCCCGCGGCGTGGGAGATCCAGCCGGCGGACGTGCCGGCCGCCGGAGGCGCCGCCGGCCGCGTACGACCATGGCGATGGTGGGTGGCCATCCTGGCGACGATCCTGGTGATCGGTGCCGGTGCCGGGGTCGCGCTGGTCACGACCCGTGCCTCCACGTCGGCCACCCTGGCGTACGTGCCGGCCGACGCGATCGTCTACGCGGAGGGCAGGCTGGACGTGCCCGGCGACCAGGGGGCCGCGCTCGCGGCGTTCCTCACGCACTTCCCGGGATTCGCCGACACGTCGAACCTGCAGTCGAAGCTCAACCAGACCTGGGACCGGCTGCTCGGGCAGGTGCCCGGCAACCCGTACACCTACACGGGCGACGTGGCGCCCTGGATCCAGGGCACCATCGCGGTGGCGGTGCTGCCCGGCGGCAGCGCGGCCACGCCGCGGGTCGTGGCACTCGCGGCGGTGGCCGACCAGGCGGCCGCGCAGACGGAGCTCGACAAGGTCGTGGCGGACGCGAAGCGCGCCGGCATGGCCCCCACGCAGTCCAGCGTGGGCGGCGCGACGGTCTGGACCTTCACCGAGCCGCCCTCGGGCGCCGGTTCCGGGACTGCCGGGACCCAGGCCCACGCGCCGGGCGCGCTCCACGTGGCGCTCCTCTCCGGCATGCTGGTGGCCGCCACCGACATCACCGCGATCGGTGACGTCCAGGACGTGCGCGCCGGCCGGGCCCCCGGCCTGGCTTCGGCGCAGGGCTACCGCGACGCCACGGCCGGTGCGGCGGCCAGCGATCTCGCGTCCATCTACCTGGCACCCGGCTCGCTCGAGCACGCCGTGACGGGGCTCGTGCCGGGTGCCTCCGGGGCCGCGGTGCCGTCGGGAGCTGCCCGGGCGCCCGTGGCCTCCGCGGCCGCGCTCGCCTCGCCGCTCGCGGCGTGCGCCTCGGGCGCCGTCCCCGTGGCGGCGTACGGCACGCTCCGCGCCGAGTCGGACCGGCTCCTGCTGGACGTGCGCGCTCCGCTCCCCGCGGGCTCGGTGCCCGGTACGCCCCGCTCGTCCTCGCTCGTGGACCACGTCCCCGCGGACGCCCTGGCGTACCTCGAGTCGCACGACCTCGGGACCACCCTGGGGTGCATGGCCCGGCAGATCCAGGCGGCGCTTCCCGCGGACGCGGGCTCGTCCGGCGCCGCCGGGCAGCTGGGAGGCCTCCTGGGCGGCGAGCTGCCCTCGTTCGTCTCGTGGATCGGCGACGCCGGGCTGGTCGTCGAGGCGCCCACCGCGGGCCAGGCGGAGCCGTCGGTCGGACTGATCGCCACGGTCACCGACCAGGCCGCGGCCGCGCAGCGGCTGGGCCAGCTGCGCACCCTCGTCGGGTTCGCCACCATGGCGGGCGTGAAGGGCATCAGCGTGTCGGACGCACAGCACGGCACGGCAACCATCACGACGCTCACCGTCGATCCGTCGGCCCTCTCGATCCCGGGCGCCTCGACACCGTCGGGGCTGGTCGGACCGGGGGCCACCGCGGCGGGCCCCGTCTCGATCAGCTGGACGCTCTCGGACGGGCGCTTCGTCCTCGGTCTCGGGCCCGGGGTGGTCGAGCGCTTCCTCGATCTGCCGGTCGACCAGAGCCTGGGCGAGACGCCGGCGTTCGGCGAGGCGCTCGCCGCGGCGGGCGGGCCCCGCACCACGGGGTTCACCTACCTGGACCTGCGGGCGATCCGCGCCGCGGCGGAAACGCTGGTACCGTCCGCGGAGCGCTCGTCCTACGAGTCGAACGTCAGGCCGTATCTTCTTCCCTTCGATCGGCTGGTCGCGGTGAACGGCCTGGACGGCTCCACCGCGACGATGCATGCCATCGTCACCGTCTCCAACCCGCAGTAGGCCGCAGGTCGGCCACAAGGAGGTTTCGCTTGGCAGTCAGGATCCGCCTCTCGCGCGTCGGCGCGACCAAGCAGCCCGCGTACCGGGTGGTCGTCATGGACAGCCGGAGCGCCCGGGACGGGCGCGCGATCGAGACGATCGGGCACTACAACCCCCGCACGGACCCGGTGGAGTTCCAGGTCGACGTCGAGAAGGCGAAGAGCTGGATGAGCCAGGGCGCCACGCCGTCGGAGACGGTCGAGCGACTGTTCCGCCGCGCCGGCATCCTGCCGGGCGCGAAGTAGCGCAGCGAGGAGCAACCGGATGGGTGCGGTGGAGCTCGTCGAGTATGTCGCGCGCTCGCTCGTGGACGAGCCGGACGCCGTGACCGTGGGGATCCACGAGGACCGGGACGGCACCGTGATCGAGCTGCACGTGGCCGAGGACGACATGGGTAAGGTGATCGGCCGGAACGGCAGCGTGGCCAAGGCGCTGCGGACCCTGCTCAAGGTCATGTCGGCCCGGCAGGGCGAGTCGATCTCGCTGGAGATCGTCTGAGCGTGGCCCCCGCCGGGGGCCGGCTCGTCGTTGGCCTGGTCCGCGGGGTTCACGGCCTCCAGGGCGCGGTTCGCGTCGAGCCGCTCTCCGACGACCCGGCCCGCTTCGAGCCGGGCTCGCGGCTCTGCCCGGAGGGGAGCACGCGCCGCCTGACCGTCGCCTGGTCCCAGGCAGATGGGCCGGGGATCCTGGTGCGCTTCCGCGAGGTGACCACCCGGGAGGCCGCGGACACCCTCCGCGACACGTACCTGGAGGCCGACGCGCCCGCCGCGTCGCCGGGCCCCGACGAGTACTGGTGGCACGAGGTGATCGGCGCGACGGCGACCACCCTCTCCGGCGAGGTGCTCGGGACGGTGGAGGACATCTTCCGCGCCGGCGGTGGCGAGGTCTACGTGGTGCGCGGTGGACCGCGCGGCGAGCTGCTGGTGCCGGCGGTGCGGGCGGTGATCCGCGAGTTCGCGCCGCGGGACGGGCGGCTGGTGGCGGACGCCGACGCGCTCGGGCTCGACGAGATCGCGCCGCGGCGCCCGAGTGGTCGTCGTTCGTCGC
>JAJYGO010000147.1 GCA_021785115.1 Chloroflexota bacterium
CGGGCGGCCGGAGGGCGGGGCCCGGGCGGAGGACGCGGAACCGGAGGGCCCGGCGGCCGAGCGGGGGCCGGCGGGGGCGGTGAGGGACGGCCACTGCCTCCGCTGTTGCCCACGGGGTGGGCAACAGCGACTCGGCATGGGAGCCGGCGGAGTCGACGTGCGGAACGTCGCCGGTCCCGAGGCTGAGGAACACCTGGCGTGCAATGTATGCGTCGGCGGGCGCAGACGGCGCGCCGTTCGGCTGACGAACGCCCCGCGTGCGATAGCGGCCCCCGCGGGCCCAGGACAAGCTGATGCACACCAGCCGGGCCGTACGCGCCGGCGGCACATCCATCACCCGGTCCCGCGGACCGTCTCACCCGGTTTCTCCGCACGAGCCGGGGCGGAACGCGGCCGCCTGACGCGCTCGGGCGTGCCCAGCGGCCGCGTAGGGCTGCCCTGGTGTGCAATAGCGACGAACGACAGCGCGTGGATCGGCCCGGCCGGCTCGCGCAGCCAGCTCGGCATCGCGCGACCGGGCGACGGGAACGCGGTGGCGAGCAGGTCGGCGTGCCGACGCACCCGGCGCCGGTTCGCGTCCGTTCCCTCGACGATCACCCACGTCGACACGGTCTGCGCGGCCCATCCGCGACCGCGCGCGATGGTCGGCGCCAGCCGTCTGCGCTGGTCCATGGTGCGGAGCAGATCCTGCAGGTCGAGGACACGGGTCTTCACCTCCACCACGAGCACCGACCGGGTCTCGGCATGCCAGCCCAGCACGTCGATCGACCCGCGCTCGCCATAGACGGAGAACGACGCTTCCGCGACCACGGTCCAGCCCGGTGCGCGGGAGAGGCGGCGGATCACCTCCTGCTGCAGCGCGGCGTGGCGAGCGTCGAGCAGACGGTCCAGTTGTCCGCCGCGCCAGCGGAGCTCCACGTCGACATGGGCGTCGAGCGCTGCGGCGACCGACGTGACCGCCTCGAGCGAGACGGACCGCGCATGGCCACGCTCCAGGCGCGATATCGTGCCTCGCGAGACGCGGGCCGCCATCGCCACGTCCCGTTGCGTGCGGCGGGCGCGGACGCGCAGCTCACGCAGGCCGGCCCCGAGCCGCTGTCCGTCCATCCGCGAAGGATGCCGACGCGCTCTTCACCCGCGATCGACGCGCGCTTTCGCGCGACCCGGCGCACTCTCACGGCCCCGCGAGACGCGGGCCGCACCGAGGCACGAGCACCGCGCGGCGCGGTTGCCGGTGGGAGTCCTCGGGCTACCCGACCTCCACCACGAGCGGGCCGGCGTTGCGCAGCGCGACCGGGCGCACGCGGCCCGGCAGGTCGTGATCGGCCGCGATCGCTGCCATCGCGTCCCCGACGGCCTCCAGCAGCCGCTCGTCGTCCGCGAAGGCGATCACGCTCGACCCGGCGCCCGAGAGGCACGCCCCGAGCGCCCCCGCCTCGCGCGCCGCCGCCACGAGCAGCGGCAGCTCCGGGTAGACGATCGCCCGGTAGGGCTCGTGGAGCCGGTCCTCGGTAGCCTCGCGCAGCAGCGCGTACCGGCCGCTGGTGATCGCGGCGACCGCCAGCGCGGCGCGGCCGACGTTGAAGACGGCATCCCGGTGCGGCACCTCGCGCGGGATCGCGGCCCGCATCGCCATGGTGGCCAGCGTCCGATCCGGGACGAAGAGGACCGCTCGGAGCCGGCCCGGCACGTCGAAGCGCACGACGTCGGGGCGTCCGCCGGACATGGCGACGACCACGAACCCGCCCAGCAGGGCGGCCGAGGCGTTGTCCGGGTGCCCCTCCAGGTCGCACGCCAGCTCGAGCTGCCGGCGCTCGTCCAGTCGCCCGCCGGTCAGCGCGTCGGCGGCCACGAGGCCCGCCACCGTCGCCGCTGCCGACGACCCGAGCCCGCGCGCCAGCGGGATCCGGTTGTGCATGTGCACGCGCCACCCGATCCCGGCCGGGACCTCACCGAGAGCCCACCGGATGCCCAGCTCCAGCGCGACGACAAACCGGTTGTGCCGGTCCGCCGCAAGGTGCCCCTCCCCCTCGCCCTCGACCGTGAGCTCGACGATCGGCTCGGTCAGCACCTCGACGCTGACGCGGTTGGCCAGGTCGAGCGCCATGGCGAGCACGTCGTACCCTGCGCCGAGGTTGGCCGTGGAGGCGGGCACGTCGACGACGACACGGCGATGGACAAAGCCCGGGAACGGCGGCTCCTGGGGGAGGACCTCCGGCCTTGCGCGGACGGCACGGGTGCCGGGGACTTCGGCCCCGGCGTCGGGCACCGGGCCGACCTCGGCGGTCGAGGCATCGACCGACGCGCCTTCGGCCCCGGAGTCAAGCCCGGCGGCGTCAGCCGATGGATTCTCGGCGGCGGGCAGGGCGCTCTCGGCGGCGGGTGCGGCACTCTCGGCGGCGGGCAGGGCGCTCTCGGCGGCGGGTGCGGCGGGCACCGTGCCGTCCGCAGCCGCCCGGGCGTCGACCGACCGCTCGCGGCGGCGTCGCGCGCTCACCAGCCCAGCGCCTCCGTGACGCCCTCGACCGTCGGCGGCGCCGTCACGCCTGCGAGCACGTTCCGCCGGGCCGTGTCCGGGTCCTTGAGCCCGTGGCCCGTCAGGACGCAGACGATCGTCCCGCCCGGGTCGATCGCCCCCTCGGCCGCGAGCTTTCGCACGCCGGCCACGGAGGCGGCGCTCGCCGGCTCGCAGAAGACGCCCTCGTACCGTGCCAGGTCCCGGTACGCGTCGAGGATCTCGTCATCGGTCACGGCCTCGATCCGGCCGCCCGACTCGTCGCGGGCCCGCACCGCCTTCTGCCAGCTCGCCGGGTTCCCGATGCGGATCGCGGTCGCCACCGTCTCGGGGTTCTCCACCGGGTGCCCGAGCACGATCGGCGCCGCGCCGGCGGCCTGGAACCCGAGCATGATCGGCCGCGTCTCTACCAGGCCGGCGTCGCGGTACTCGGTGAAGCCCGCCCAGTAGGCGCTGATGTTGCCGGCGTTGCCGACCGGGATCGCCAGGTAGTCGGGCGCCCCGCCCAGGTCGTCGCAGACCTCGAACGCCGCCGTCTTCTGCCCCTCCAGCCGGTACGGGTTCACCGAGTTGACCAGGGTGACGGGGTGGCCGGTCTGCTCGCCCGAGGCCGCCAGCTCGCGCACCACGCGCAGCGCGTCGTCGAAGTTGCCGTCCACGGCAACCACCCGCGCGCCCGCCACCTGCGCCTGGAGCAGCTTCCCGGCCGCGATCCGGCCGGCCGGCAGGACCACGATCACCTCGAGGCCGGCGCTCGCCCCGTACGCCGCGGCCGAGGCCGAGGTGTTGCCGGTGGAGGCGCAGATGACCGCCTTCGCGCCCTCCTCCAGCGCCTTGGCGACGGCGACGACCATCCCCCGATCCTTGAACGAGCCGGTGGGGTTCATCCCCTCGAACTTCAGGTACAGCTCGGGGCAGCCGATGGCGCGCCCGAGCGTGCGCGCGTGCACGAGCGGCGTGAAGCCCTCGCCGAGCGAGAGCGGGGGCGTGCCCGGGCCGACCGGCAGGAACCCCGCGTACCGATGGAGCAGTCGCGGGCGGGCGCCCGTGGTGGCCTGCTGCTGCCGAAGGTGCCGCAGCACCTCGCTCATGCGCATCCGCTCAGCCCTCGTCCAGGACCGGGAGCACGCTGGCGCCGGCTCCGGTGCCCGCCAGGTGGACCCGGAGGCCGTCCAGCGCGACCGGCCCCGCCAGCCGCGCCTCGCCGCCGGGGGTCGTGACCAGCCATCGTCTCGGCTCGGCCATGCCGTCCGTCAGCCGGTCCGCCGCAAGCGACCCGGCCGCGGGAAGCCCCGCCCACGTCGACCCTTCGCCCCGCGCGACCGCGAGCAGGTCGCCCAGGATGGCGCTGCTGGTCGGCCCGCCGCCCGCCCCCTGGCCGACGAGCGCGACGCGGCCCACCGGGTCGCCGTCGATCTCGATCCGGTTCTCCGCCCAGTCGGTGCGGGCCAGCGCGCTCTCCGACGGGACCGCCACCGGGAGCACCCAGGCCGTCACGGCGTCGCCGGCGCGGGCCGTCCGCGCCACGAGCCTGACCGTGAAGCCGAGCCGACCGGCTGCCTCGATCTGCGCCGCCGTCACGCCGGTGATGCCGGGGAGGCCGTCGCTCGGGGGGCGGGTGCCGGCACTGCCCCGGCTGTCGCCCGGGGGGCGAGTGCCGGCACTGCCCGGGCTGCCACCCGTGGGGCGGGTGCCGGCACTGCCCGGGCTGCCACCCATGGGGTGCGTGCCGGCAGCGCCCCGGCTGTCGCCCGGGGGGCGAGTGCCGGATCCCCCGGCTCGCCCGGCTGCGGCCGCGCGCCCGCCGCCGTCCGTCTCGAACGCCGGGAGCGCCCGCCGGATCGCCGTCACGTCGGGCCAGGCGCCGAACGCCAGCCGGGCCAGGATCGCCAGCTTGTCGGCCGCATCCCGTCCCTCGACGTCCGCGCTCGGGTCGGCCTCCAGGTAGCCCAGCTCCTTCGCCCGCGCGATCGCCCCGTCGTACGAGCCGCCCTCCTGCGCGAGCGAGGTGAGGACGTAGTTCGTGGAGCCGTTGACGATGCCGCGCACCGCGTCGATCCGGTTCGCGGCCAGGTCCGCGGCCAGGGTGGCGAGGACCGGGATCGCGCCGCCGACCGCGGCCTCGAAGCGCAGCGCCACGCCACGCTCGCGGGCACGGCATTCCAGCTCGGCGCCCCGCCGCGACAGCAGCGCCTTGTTCGCCGTGACGACCGCGTGCCCGGCGTCGAGCGCCGCCGCCACCAGCCGCCCGGCCCCTTCGACGCCGCCGATCAGCTCGACCACGGCGTCCACGTCGGGACGGCCGATCAGCCGGGCGCCGTCGTCCGTGCGGTCCACGCCGTCGAGCGGCAGCCCCTCGAACCGGGCCGGGTCGCGGTCCGCCACGGCCACGAGCCGGAGCCCGCGCCCGCCCGAGCCGTCCGCCAGCCGGGTGTCGCCGGCCAGCAGGCCACGCGCCACCTCGCGCCCGACGGTCCCGAGACCGAGGAGCGCGACGCGGAGCGGGGCTGCCGTGGCGTGGGGGTCGGTGGCCGTGGATGGCGCGGTCATCGCCGGGATTGTACCGGCATGCCCCGCATCAGAAACCGCGAGACCGCCGGCGTGCCGGCGGTCCCTTGGTGAGTGCCACGCGGCGACGACGCCGCGTCCCCATGCTCGCTACCAGCGGTGGCCCGCCTCGAGGACGAGGGCGGAGCTGCCGATCGCCGCGAGCGCGAGAAGGATGCGGAACGTCGCCAGTCGGAAGTTGCGCTTCATGTTCACCACCGCACCCTGGCGCTCAGAACCGTTCCACGGCGGCCTGCGCCGCCGTGGCGAGCATGAAGTGCGCCAGGTTCGCCTTCATGTTCCCCTCCAGTCCGGTGCGACGCGCCTCCGGCAACCGGGCGGTCTTCCTCTGCAGGAAGATCCCTGGCTTTGCGTCCCCGTCTCGCGGCGGGTTTGCCCTGGACGGAAGCTGGGTCGGGCAGCGGTCCTCGCTGCCGGGACCGACCCTACGGATGGGGGCGACCCGCAACAATGCGACACAGGTACCAGTGGATGCCCTCCGGCATCAGCCGTTGGTACCAGTACCCTCCCCGTCGGGACGCCCGGGCCCGCCGCCGGCGCCCAGCGGCGCCCCCGCGTCGACCGCGTCGGCCGGCCCGGGTTCGCGGCGCATCGCCGCCACGATCACCACGGCGATCCCGAGCCCGACCAGGACGTCGCCGACGCTGAACACGTTGGCGAGCGGCATCCAGGACGGCACGGCGAAGACGTCGCCGAGCGGCGCCAGCACGGGGGAGACCAGCTCGCGGGTGTTGACGTAGCCGGGCTCCCGGCCGATGCCGACCGCCGCCAGGGCCGCGCCGCTGGCCGGCATCGTGCCGCCATTGGCCACGATCGCGACGAGGTTGGACGCGGCGCCCAGCGCGACGAGCGGCATCCCCGCGACGCGCGCGTTGACGAGCACGAACCCCAGGACGGCCGCGGTCGACGCCACGTACAGCGGTGCCCCCGCGGCTCCGATCGAGCTGCTCACCGGCGCGCTGAACAGGGCGACCTGCACGGCCAGTCCCGCGACGGCGACCCACGTCCAGCGGAACGAGAGGCCGGCCAGGTGCTCCAGACGACCGCCCGTCAGCCAGCCCAGCACCAGCCCGATGACGATCGCGTAGAGGATGAACATCGCCCCACGGTAATACACCCGGCGAGGGCCGCGGTCGCCGGTCCGGAGGTACCGGCCTCCGCTACACTCCGCGCGATGACCAGCACGCCTCTCCCTGCCACGCTGCAGGTGTCCGACCCCGCATCCCTCCCCAGCGGCCGCGTCTTCAGCGGCGTGCAGCCATCCGGGCTGCCCCACGTCGGCAACTACCTGGGCGCATTCCGCAGCTACATCGCCATGCAGGAGCACCACGACGCCATCTACTGCATCGTGGACTACCACGCGCTCACGAGCACGCACGACGGCGCGCTGATCCGGCGGAACACACACGACATGGCCCTCGGGCTGCTGGCGCTCGGGCTCGACCCCGAGCGTGCGGTCCTCTTCCGCCAGTCGGACCGTCCCGAGCACACCGAGCTGACGTGGCTGCTCTCGTCGGTCGTCCCGGTCGCCTGGGTCGAGCGCACGCCGTCGTTCAAGGAGAAGCGGCGCTACCAGCCCGAGGACATCAACCACGCGCTGCTGACCTACCCGGTGCTCCAGGCCGCGGACATCGCGATCTACCACGCTAGGTACGTGCCGGTCGGCAAGGACCAGGCCGCGCACCTCGAGCTGGCTCGCGAGATCGTCCGGGCGTGGAACGCGCGCTACGGCCAGTACTTCGTCGAGCCAGAGGCGGTCTTCAGCGAGGCACCGATCGTCAAGGGCACGGACGGCGTCAACAAGATGTCGAAGTCGCTCGGCAACGTGATCGACATCTTCGCCGAGCCGGAAGTGATCCGCCGCCAGGTGATGAGCATGGTCACCGACACGCAGCGGATCCTCCGCACCGACCCGGGCCGGCCGGAGGTGTGCAACGTGTGCCAGCTCCACCGATTCTTCAGCCCATCGGACTACGAGGGGATCTGGGAGGGCGAGCGGACAGCGCGCACGGGCTGCGTGGACACCAAGCGGCTGCTGGCGGACCGGATCGTCGAGCACTTCGCCGAGGCGCGCGAGCGCCGGCGGGAGCTTGCCGAGCGTCCCGGCTACGTCGAGGAGGTCCTCCGCAGCGGCGCGGAGCGGCTGGCGCCACTGGCGCAGGAGACGATCGCCACCTGCCACGAGCGGATGGGCCTGGGACCGGTCCGCGGGTAGGGCACGCGCCCCGCAATCGGGGCGCGTGCCCGCAATCGGCGCAGGGCGACGCAGACGGCCCTTCGACACGCAAACGTCGCAGCGGCCCGCATTCGGCGCGGGCGCACGTTATAGACTCAGCGCATGGTGCCCGAGTCGCCCGGGGCGGGAACGCGGCTCACGGAGCGCGAGCGGCGCTGGCTCGACGCGCTGCTCGTCATCGGGACCCTCGCCGTCGCCCTGGTGCTGGTGGGGCTGCTCGCCAACGTCTTCCTCTACTTCGGCGACATCCTCCTCGTCTTCTTCCTGGCGTGGCTGCTCGCCTTCGTGCTCTCCCCCGTCGCGAGCGCACTGGAGCGCGTGACCCCGGGCCCCCGCGGGCTGGCCGTCCTGCTGACCTACGGGATCCTGCTGGTGGTCCTCCTGCTGCTCGCCGTCTACGCGGCCCAGGTCTTCGCGAGCTCCATGTCGAGGCTGGTGGCCAACGCACCGGCCCTGCAGGAGAGCCTCCTGAAGGTCGTCCAGGCGAACCAGGGCCGGCTCGACCAGCTGGGGATCCGTATCGATGTCGCCTCGCAGGTGCAGACGTTCCTGCGCGATCTCCCCTCCATCGCCGCGCCGGTCTCCAGTTTCGCGCTGGCCGGGCTGGGGATCCTGGGCAACCTGCTGATCATCCTGTTCCTGTCGCTCTACATGGTGCTCGACCGGGACCGGATCCTCGCCTTCGGCGTCCGGCTGGTGCCGCCGCAGTACGCGGAGGAGTTCCGGCTCTTCGAGCGCACGGTCTCGCGCTCGTTCGGGGGCTTCCTGCGGGGCCAGGCGATCATGGGCCTGATGTACGGCGCGCTGGCGGCCGTCCTGGGCATGGTGCTCGGCCTGCAGTACACGCCGATCGTGGCCGCATCGTCCGGGATCCTGCAGGCGATCCCCTTCTTCGGGCCGTTCGTCTCGTGGGCGCCGCCCGTGATCGTGGCGATCCTGACCGACCCGGGCGCCGTGGTGCCCGCCCTGGTGGTGATGGCCGCCGGGTGGCTCGTCGTGATGAATGTCGTGCAGCCGCGGCTGATGGCCGGAGCCGTGGGGATCCACCCGCTGGTGGTGCTCGCCTCCGTGATCATCGGCGGCAAGCTGGCCGGGATCCCCGGCGCGATCTTCGGGATCCCGGTCGCCGCCGTCCTGTCGGCGTTCTTCTTCTACTACCTCAACCGGGCCGCCGCCGTGCCGCGCACGGTCGCCGCCCGCGCCGCGCTGCGCGTGGCCCAGCGCGAGGGGCACAACGTCCGGGCGCCCGTTCCGCCGACGCTGACCGACTCGCTGACCGAGGTGCACGCGCGGGCCGACCTGGCCCTGGGTGCCGACGACACCGACGACGCCGACGACACCAACCCCGGTCCCGCCTGAGCAGAGGCGATCACTCGTTCACGCCGGCGGTGGGTACCTGGCGGCACAACCCCTCGAGCAGGGCGTCGACGGGCAGAGCGTCGGCCTGCTGCCGGCCGGTCAGCCCTTCACGTGGTAGAGGGCGGCGGCGAACCCGGTGAACGCGCTCTCGTCGAGCCCCGTCGCTGTGAGTGACCACGAGGGGAACGACCCGGGATCCACGTAGATCCCGTACCCGCCCGAGGAATCCATCGCGGAGAGCGTGCCGGTCTGGTCGCCGAACGCCGAGCTGCCCAGCTGCTGTCCCTGCACGGCGCAGGCGCTGGCGCCGTTCTCGCAGATGTTGCCCTCCTCGAGCGTCAGCAGCGAGCCGCCGGGGCCCCTGTAGGTGATCTCCATGCGGCCGCCGTCACGCAGGGAGAAGGAGCCGGTCTGCACGAACCATCCCGAGGGGAGAACCGCGCAGTAGACCGACCAGGTCACCTGGCCCGCGATCGCCTCGAAGAAGACGCGGTTGTCATGGTTGCCGCTGCACGCCGACGCGCCGATCGCCGCCGAATCGTCGAACGGTGCGGGGGACCCGGAGGCCGGCTGGTAGCTCGCGAGGGGGATCGCCGAGGGCGCGGCTCCCTGCGATGGCGAGCCGCCGGACGCGGACGGTGCCCCCGATGCGCCCGCGGTGCCGGCCTGCGTGGCCGTCCCGGACGTTCCCCCCGGCGATCCTCCAGCCGGCGCGATGGTCGGGCCCGCCGTGCCGCCGCAGGCGGCCAGCAGGACGAGCGCGAGCGCCAGGGCACCGGCGGAACGGGAACGTGGGGCCATCGGTGCGAGCCTAGCGTCCCTGTCGGGCCGCGGTCAAATGCCTGTCGCGGTCACATGCTCCGGCGGCCCGGGCGAGGCCGGGCCGGGCCGGGCGAGCCGGGCGAGCCGGGCGAGGCCGGGCCGGGCCGAACGGCGGCCTTTCCGGCTGCATGGGCGCGCCAGTCATCCTCGCGCGGCACCCTCGCGCGGCACCCTCGCGCGGCACCCTCGCGCCGCATCCTCGCGCCGCATCCTCGCGCCGCATCCTCGGGGGGCATCGCCACGCGGGCATCGCGGCTGCATCGCGGCTATGGCACGCGTGCGGTGCGTCAGCCTGCTCCCGGCCGGGCGGTGCGGATATTGCGCGCCCGCCGTGCAACAGCTGGTCATCCGCACCGATCGTCGCTATTGCACACGAGGCGGGCTCTACGTGTCCGGCCGTGCCCGGGCGTGAGTGTCCGTGGTCCGCATCAGGCCCAGTTGCCGCACGAATGGGCGTCCAGGCGCTCCAGCCGGAGCCGTGACGTGTGCGCCGCGGCTGCGTACGGCTCGCCTGGTGTGCAACAGCCAACAAGGAGATCGTGCAGCGACGGGCCGTGCGCCCGCCGCCCGCCTGCGCGACGCGCCCGCCGCCCGCCTGCGCGACGGGCCGCACGCCCGCCGTTCGCCTGCGCGACGCACCCGCCGTTCGCCTGCGCGACGCGCCCGCCGTTCGCGGCGCGGGGTGCCGGCTGATCACCGAGGAGATCGAGACGGACCTGGAGGCCGCCACGCTGACGGAGCTGGGCGTCGAGTTCGGCCGGGGTTACCTGTTCGGTCGCCCGGAGCCCCTGCCGCCCGGGTGACCGCCCGCCTGACCGAAGCGGCGCGCGTCAGGCCGGGACGGCCGTCCGTTCCGGCCCCGGTCCCGGCCCCAACGAGGGGGAACGTCGCTGGCAAGGGAGACATCGCACGTCATGAGGGACTATCGGACGACGAGCGGCCCGGGGCCGGTGGCAGGCCCCGCGTCACGAGCCCCGGATCGACGCCGAAGACGCGGCGAACCAGGTCGGGGGCCAGGGCCACGTCCGCCGAGCCGTCCGCCTCCACCCGCCCGTGGTCGAGCACCACGAGCCGCGGGAAGAAGTGGGCGGCCAGCGCCACGTCGTGCAGCACGGCCACCACGGTGACGCCGTCTCGCTCGTTCAGGTCGGTCAGCAGCTCCATCGTCGCGACCTGGTGGCGCAGGTCCAGGTGCACCGTCGGTTCGTCCAGCAGGAGGCACGGCGCGTCCTGCGCGACCGCCATGGCGAGCAGCACCAGCTGGCGCTCGCCCAGGGAGAGCTCGCGCGCATCCCGTCCGACCAGGTCGGCGAGCCCCACCCGCTCGATCGACCGCGCCACCGCCTCGTGGTCGGTGTCGCGGAGCCCGAGGAGCGGGTGCTCGTGCGGGAGCCGCCCGAGCGCGACCAGCTCCTCGACCCGGATCGCGAACGGGACGGGTGCCTGCTGTGGTACCACCGCGATCCGGAGCGCCACCGCTTCCCGGGGCAGGGACTCGACGGGCGTCCCTCCGAGGAGCACCGCGCCGTGCCGCTCCCGGGCCATGCCGGTGATGCACCGCAGGAGGGTGCTCTTGCCCGCGCCGTTCGGGCCGAGGAGCGCCACCCGCTCACCCGGCCGGATCGCCAGGTCGATCCCATGCAGGACCTCCCGGCCCCGGTACGCGACCCGCAGTCCGCTCACCTCGATCCCGATCGCAGCCGCCCCGGCTCGCACCCCGCCCGTGCCTGTTGACACGGCCGTCGCGGATCGCGCCCCGCCGTTGCCCGCGTCCGCGGCCGTCACAGCTCGTACCCCGCGCGCGCCCGGCGCAGGATCCAGAGGAAGAACGGGGCGCCCACCAGGGCCGTGACCACCCCCACCGGCACGTCCCCCGGGATCCGTGCCAGCAGGTCGCAGGTGGCCAGGAAGGCCGCACCCCAGATGGCGGAGAGCGGCAGCACGGCACGCGCATTCGGACCGGCGATCAGGCGCACGACGTGGGGCACCACCAGCCCGACGAAGCCGATGAGCCCCGCGATCGCCACCGACGCGGCCGTCACCAGGGAGGCCGCGCCGAGCAGGACGATGCGCTCGCGGCGCACATCCAGCCCCAGGTGGGCCGCGGTCTCCTCGCCCAGCAGCAGCGCGTTGAGCGAGCGCGCGCGGCCCAGGAGGACGGCGCCGCCCAGCACGAGCGCGGGAAGCGCCGCCGCCAGCTGCGGCCATGCCACCCCGTCGAAGCCGCCGAGCAGGAAGAAGAAGATCTGCCGCAGCCCGTCCCCGGAGAGCCACATGGTGACCGCCAGCCCGGCTGCCAGCATGGAGCTCACCGCGTAGCCGGTGAGGAGGACGCCCGTCATCGATGCGAGCTGGCCGGCCCGCGACAACCGGTAGACCAGCACCACGGCGACGAGCGCCCCGAGGAACGCCAGCCCCTGGAGGAGGCCGAACCCGAGCACGATCCCGCGGACCGGGATCAGCACGCCGAGCGCCGCGCCCAGTGCCGCGCCGCTGGCGGTGCCCAGCACGTAGGGATCGGCCAGCGGGTTGCGCAGGAGTCCCTGGAAGGCGGTGCCGGCGAGGGCGAGCGAGGCGCCGACCGCCATGGCGGCGAGCACCCGCGGGAGCCGCAGTTCCATCACGATGACGGTGTCGGAGGCGGGCCAGGTGACGTGGACCGGCCAGCCCAGCAGCTGGCGGGCGAGGATCGCGATCGTGTCCGCGGGCGCGATGACGACCTCCCCGAGCCCGACGCCCGCGACCAGCGCGCCGAGGAGCGCGACCACGCCGAGGACACCGAGGATGACCGAGCGCTGCCGGGAGCGGGCGAGCGCGGCGTGCACCGCCGGCATCTGCCGGGCAGCACCGGCGCTCGTCGGGCCGGTTGCGGCGATGGTGCGGGTGCCGGCGGGGACAGCGGCAGGCGCCGTGCCGGTAGCGGCGCCGATGCGTGCGGCGCTGGGCGTGACGGCGGTCGCGGTGCCGGGCGCAGGGACGGGCAGACCGCCGGCGGCCCTGTCCACGACCGCGCTCACGGCGGGCACCCGGGTCCCGGCGACCTCGGCCGCCGTGCGCACCGCCTCCCCCTGGCGCGCCGTCATCTCACGGGGCGCCCATCGGGACCGGCGGGAACGACGGGAGCGTCAGCCCCGGGTGGATCGCCTCGGCCAGGGCCTCCAGGCCCTCCACGATCCGGGGCCCGGGGCGCGTCACGATGGTGTCGTCGATGGGCCGGATGGCGTGGGTCCTGACCGCGGTCATCCCCTCCCATCCAGGGCGGGCCGCCACGTCGGCGGCCGTCGTGCCGTAGCTGGCGTCCCCGAGCACGATCACCTGTGGATCCGCCGCAACCAGGCGCTCCAGCGAGATCGAGTAGACCCCCGCGATCCCGCTGGTGATCGGGCTGCCGCCGGCACGCCGGATCATGTCCGTGGTGAAGTCGTCCGGGGCCGGCGTGTAGATCGTCTTGGTGGCATCCAGCTCGTAGAAGACGCGCGGCGCCGGACCGGCGGCGGTGGCGGCGGCCGTCACCTGGTTCATCTCGCCGGTCAGCGTGGCCTCGAGCGCCGTCCCGGCCGCGGCCTCGCCGGTCGCCTCCCCGACGAGCGCGATGTCCCGCAGGACG
>JAJYGO010000012.1 GCA_021785115.1 Chloroflexota bacterium
GGCCTGCCCCGAACACCAGCCCGAGGCTCGGCACGATCATCGCCGCAAGGCGAGGGCCCGAACACTCGCTGGAGAACTCACCGCTGGGGCACGAGAGCGGCACGCTCATCGCCAGGGCGATCATCAGCGCGCCGGCGACACCGAGCGTGGCCGCCAGGAAGGCGAGACCGCCCGGGCGACGGGCGATGAGCACCACGAGCAGCGCAGCCAGCGCGGCGAACGGAAGGAACGGCGCGGCAAGCCCGTGCGTGGCGATGAGCGGGAAACCTCCGACCACGCCGGCCGTTCCGGCCAGCGCCCCGAGCAGCCAGGGAGCCCAGGAAGTGAGCCGCCTCCCCCGCGACGGGGCCGGAGCGTCGCCGCCGCGTACGCTGGCAGGGCCAGCTGCGGAACCTTCCTCATCGGCTGCCGCCGCTGCCACGATCGCTTCTGGCGGTCCGAGACGATCGAGGATCTCCCTGACCGTGGCGGCATCGCGACTTCCGGCCGCGGCGAGGGCCGCCTCGATGTGCTCGCCGACGTCGGCCACCAGGTCCGTCGCCTCTCTGGGCGTCAGCCGCCGCGCTTCCGCCTCGAGCCGGCCGAGGTAGTCCCGCACCAGCGCCTCAGCGTCCATCGCCCGCCTCCCCTGCCATCGCGCCGTCCAGCAGCGCGTCGACTGCCGATCGGAAGCTCGTCCAGTCCGCCACGAACGCCTCGAGCGCTCGTCGTCCCTCGTCGGTGATGCGGTAGTACCGCCGCGGCGGCCCGGCATCCGACTCGCGCCAGCTCGTGCTGACCATTCCGTCGCGCCGGAGCCGCGCCAGGAGCGGGTAGATCGTCCCCTCGCTCGTGACCAGCTGACGGGCCGCGAGGACGCGCACGATGTCGAACGCGTACGACTCGCCCTCGCTGATCAGCGCAAGCACGCAGTGCTCGACCACGCCACGGCGAAGTTCGGTCAGGACCCTGCCCGGCTCCGTCACTACCATGTCCCGCATGGTAGCCGGCCACACACGAATGTCAACCCATACGTCGCTCTGCGCATTCACTTCCTGTGGATGACAGGCAGGCGACTGCGGGGCTCGCCTGGGCCGAACGGGGCTTGACGTGCGGAGGGACCTCGGACACGCTGCCTCACAGGTTGGTGAGGTGATCGAACCTCCAGGAGGTCCGCGATGAAGGCGCCCAGCGAGCCGCTGAACATGCGACTGGGCGTGGCCGCGGGGTTGCTCTGCCTCGCGGTCGTTGCGCCGGGCATCATCCTGAGGTCCGAGACACCCTTCCTGACGCTCGTCGAGACGTTGGCCGTTGGGTTGGTCGCTGTCTTCGTGGTGAGTGCGGTCGTGGTGGCCATCAACAGGCGTCGGGCGCACCCTTCGGCGTCCCCTGGGCCAGCCCTCCGCACACAAGGGGCCGCCGCTCTGGGGCTCGGCGTGGGCCTGCTGACCGAGGCCGTCTTGAGCGCCCGGACGGCGGACCCACCGGCGACGTACGTCTCGAACGTTGCGTTCGTGGTGTGGGTGGCGCTCCTCGTCACGTCTGCCGTTCTCGTGACCGAGCGGTGGCGCATCGGACAGCCCGGCTCATAGCGGTAGCGGCCTCCTCCGACGCACTGCGAGACGGGCCTGGGCGTCTGCTCGCCCTCGACGGCGAGACCCGGTGGATGGCGTCAGGCAGGCTCCGCCCGCAGGCGCGCGAACAGGCAGCCGAGCGTGGCCACTTCCAACCAGGCGAGGGCGCTTCCCTCGGTCCCCTCGTAGCAGCGCGACAGCCTCCGCCACCGTCCGAGCTGCGCGAAGGCGTGCTCGACGCGCACCGGCGGCATGAGGGGGAACGGCCAGGGCCTGGAGGGCATCCTGCCGGTCTCGTTCGTCTCCGCGGACGACGGGTGGGCGCTCGGCCTGGTCGGCCGTCTTTGCCGCACGAGCGACGGCGGCGCCAGCTGGTACGAGTTGCCCGCACGCTGAGATTGGCCCGAATGCCCGTCGTTCGTGGCCTGAGGGCTCGAACCTGTCAGGGCTCCGCGGCGGGCAGCGTCTTCAGCTCGACGAGCCAGAGGCCCCGGTCGGGATACTCGTTCGTCCAGCACTGATAGGCGAGCCGGATCTCAGTGGCGGCCATCCGACCGGCCGGGCGTTGCAGCGAGAGCCACGCGTCGCCGGAGAACTCGGCCAGAGGCCGGCCGTCGCGATCGAGGTAGAGCCGCCCGCCGCAGGGATCGGTGACGAGCGTCGCGTCCCAGGGCGGGTCGAGCGGAGGGGTCGTCCCGGGCTCCCAGGCGTGCGGCGGGCGACCCGCGTGGACGAGCGCGCCGCCAGCCGTCCAGCCGAAAGGCACCGCGGCGTTCGGCAGCACCTGCACGCTGCGGTCGCCTGCCCTAGGTCGCGGGACGGGCAGCGCGGTGAGCGCATACGGGGGCGCGCCGCCATCGCCGGCGAGCCAGGACCCGTCCGGACTCCAGAAGGGCGGGAAGCGATCGTCGAGCGGGTGGTCGCGGAACGATGCGATCATCCGGAGCGTCCGGGCATCCAGGATGCCGACCACACCGGGCTGCGCGCCGCCGGTGGTGGCGAGCTGGATCGTCGGCAAGCGCGCGGCGGCCAAGGCCGGCAGCCACAGCGCGAGGCGGGTCCCGTCCGGGGACCAGGCCGCGGGGCGCCCAGGGATCGACGCGCTGAGGCCACCCGCCGGCGACCAGATGCGAAACGCCGTGCCGTCCGGGAGCGAGAGTGCGAGTTCCCCCGGCCCATCGCCGCTCGCGGTCAAGCCGCCCGCCCCGACCAGGGTCTGCTGCCAGCGCCCGGGCAACTCGGTCTCGAGCTGCCCGTCCGTGCGGTAGATCGCCACCGATCCCGCGCCGCTCGAGGCACCGTCGACCCGCTCCACGACCATGACCGCCAGCTCCCCACGATCGATCCAGGCGTACGCGTCGCCCGTGCGGGTGGCCACGCGTGAGCCGTCGCCACGGTAGAGGCGGATCTCCGGGATCGCGCTCCCCTCGGCCGGATACGCGACCGCAGCGAGCGTCGCGCCGTCGGGCGACCAGGAGATCGCGCCGCACCCGTTGGGCGCCCGGTCGAGTGCGACCGACGAGCCGGATGGGTGTGGCGCGACGAGCGATGGCTCCGGGACGGCCGCCGCGCTCTTCGCTCCGGTGCGCCGGGCAGCGCCCCACCGCATCCCAGCACCAGGGCGAGCGACAGCGTCAGGCCGAGCCCGTGTCGGCTGCCCAACGCCAACGGTGGATCCGCTGGCGCGGAACGCATCGCGCGATCACGCGAGTCTCACCGGCGAGCCCGAGCGTGGCGCCGGCGAGGACGCGTCGGACGGTCATCCGTGACCCCTCCGTCCTACTGGCACGAGATCCACACGACCGCCCGCCAGATCGTCCCCTCGACGCGGATCTCGGCCGCCGCGAACCGGATCCGCGTGCTCGTGCCCGGCACGACAGTTGGGGCGGCCGCGAGTGGTCCTTCGCGGCAACCGGATGACGTGCGCCCGACCCGAGCGGTGCCGGGCCGATGTCGCCTGCGATTACACCGCGGGTGCGACGTCAGGCCGGGATGTCATCGGTCGGACAGCCGCGCAGCACGTGCGTTCCATCAGAGAGGTCGATGTTCCACACGATCCACCCGCCGGCGATGTGTACCCATTCTAGACCGGTCCCGACGGCGCCCAGATCCACGGTGCGATTCGGGACAGCCGACCAGACCACGAGGTGAGCCAGCTGGCCGATGGTTGGGTCGACCTCGTTCTGACTCCACGCGACGAGAGCGCCGCCGTCGGCATCGGGGTGCAGGGCGCCCAGCCCGGGCTGGCCGTCGACCGGGAGGCTGACCTGGCGAGCCGTGCCGTTGGGGAACGGCATGGTCAACACCAGCTCCTCCACGGGTGCAGCGGACCCGGCTGCGTCGGCGGCGGGGTCAGCCATCCAGGCCAGCCGCCCGCCGCCGAGCGACACCTCGTACGCGTGGTTGGCCGCCGCGACCGGCGCCGGGCGCCGCACAGTGGACACGTACAGGCGCATATGGGAGAGTGCGCCGCTGGGATCGGATTGCCCGGCCGTGAAGGCCACCGATCCGTCGGCGTCCACGTCGAACCGGAAGATCGTGCCCGGAACATCGATGACACGCGCCGGTGTATTGCCCGGCAGGTGCAGCAGCACGATCCGCCAGCGCGCCACACCCCCGGTGAGCGCAGGCAGCGCATAGGCCAGCCAGTCCCCCGCCAGGTGCATCACGGAGGGGTCCCCCTGAGTGCTCGTCAGGGTGCCCTGCGCGAGGGTGGACGGGCGCAGGTCGGTCCGCGCGGCGACCATCACCCGCCAAGCCGTGACCCGAAGCGGATCGGCCGGGTTGCCGTGCGTCAGCTCGAGCCAAGCCACCCGGTCATTCGTCAGACCCGGAGACCAGGCCTCCGTGTCCGCCGACAAGCTCACGATGCTGCGGACCGAACCGTTCTCGAGGTCGGCGAGGTACAGGTGGGTTGAGTTGGCAGCATCCATCGCGTCGAACACGACCGTCGGGCCGTACGAGGCGAACGTGTGCAGCACGAAGTCTGGGCCGAGGTCGAGGCGCGCCTCATGCAGGGCCCCCGCCGGCAGCGCCACCACGGGGTACCCGGATGAGGACCGGGGCGGCACGAGCGAGGGATAGGAGCCACTCGGACCCGGCGTGCCGGTGCCTACCGCACCGAGGCTTGCCGCGGGCGTGGTCGGGCTCGCGCCGCAGGCCAGCAGCAGCCCCGCGAGGGAAAAGGCGAGCGCGACAGTTCTCGGACCGCCGCGCTCGGCCGATCGCCGCGTCAATACCACTCGGGGTACTCGCTGTTGGCGAAGGTTGTCCGATCCATCGACAAGTAGTAGTTCGAGGTCGAGAACAGAGGCCCCGTGATCCCCCAGACACACGCGATGTCGGCGCCACCGCCATCCCAGGCAGCGTTACAGGTGCCGTCGCTGTTCTTCGTGGTGAACGGGTCATTCACCCGTGCGTCAGCGCCTGCGTACGAGTACCCCTGCGCGGCCGTGGCATGCAGCGGATGGTTGCCGTATTGATCCAGCCCCTGGTACCACATGAAATACCCGGACGACAGGTCGACCCTCACGTACAGCGCGTGCAGGCTCCCGGCAATCTCGTACATGAGCCGGTTCTGGAACGAGGAGAGCGACGTGTCCTTGACGGCAACATAGCCCCATCCGCTCGGGCGATAGACGCCGTTTACCCATGATAGGGCCGTGTAGTCATCGGTACCGGGGTTGGGCGCGGGATGAGTCCCCACGGCGTTGGCGATCGTGGTCTGCACGCTCAACACGCTGGGCGAGTTCCACCCCCCCAGCGATTGGTGGAGCATGCTCTCGAGCACTGCGTCCATGCACCACCAGCTGTACTTCTGATGATAGGCGACCCATCCGCTCAGTGAGATGGCACTGGGAAGCATTGGCTGCACACCAGCTGGCTCACTGCTGGCCTGCGGCACGTTCGCCTGCACCCACTTCTGCAACGCCGCGTCCTTGGACGCCGCGTATGCGCTCGTGTAGCCGAGCTCCTCATCGGTCCAGGCTCGAGCATGGCTGGTGTCGATGCCGGTGCCCCAGACAGCGGCTGGTGCCGGTGATGTCGACGGCGTTGGATCCGCGGCATATGCGGCCCCCGACAAGACGAGGGCCACCAGCAGGCCCCCGACCACAGAACCAGCGAATCTTCGCATGACGTCATCCCTCCCTTGCACATTCACTGGGGCGAAGCGCCATCGAACGTCGCCGGCATGCACTACGCCCGAGTTCTAGTCTCACCGAGGCCGCCGCCGCCGGATTGCGGGTTTCCCCTACCCGGGCACTTCCACGCCCACGAACCGATCGTTGAACGCGTCGCCGACATACGACACGGAGACGTTCACGCCCCAGTAGACGGCGTAGCCCTGGTAGTTCGTGTACTCGAACCAGTGCGGGTTTGAGCCGTTGTATGCCCTGAAGGAGCTGATGGTGTCCTGCCAGCCGATGACGCTCAGGTCGGGATAGCTTCGGGAGGCGCTGAAGGAGTAGCCCCCAAAGTTGCTGTTCTGATACCAGGTGACGTAGAAGGTCCCCGTATCAGGTGACGCCAGCGACGCATCGAGTTCCTCCGCGGCCGGGGTCGAGAAGCACCGAATGACCGGGTAGCTGCGGTCGTTGCAGTAGTGCGCCGGGATGCCGCCGAGCGCCATCGGGCGACCGTCCAGGGTGGCCGCGAGCGACGCTCCATCGACCGGAGTTGGGCGCCCCACTAGGATGAGGATCCCCACCACCGCAACTGAGACGAGCATGCCCATTGGCCCTTTACGGAGCCGAGGGTGCATCCCACCATCGCCGATCATCGTGCGCCTCCTTCCGATCCACGACAGGCACAGCGTGACCCCAATGCGAGCGCCGGGAATGGATGAAAGCCCCGAACTGTCCGTCCTGACGCAGACCCGCCGGCTCGCGTTCGTCGGCAGCGTGCTGCTCGTGCTCGTGGGGTGGTGCCTGGCAACGGGGCTGGTGAACATGCGGGATCCCGCCCCCTTGTCGATCGGGACCGTCCACGGCCAACTCGAGGTGACCGCCGTCGGCCCGGGCGAGGAGGCATGGCTGTCCGGGGTGCGACCCGGTGATCGAGTCGCCGCCCTAGCGCCCCCCGGCGATGCCCGGAGCTGGGACACCGCGCTGGTCGAGGTGGGCGGCGGCGCGACGCTGGACATCGGACGGACGGAGTTCGTCAGCCAGGATCCGGTGCTGCTCGCTGCCCCGCTGGCGTTGCTCCTGCTCGCGCTGGTCGCCTGGCCTGGCGGCACGCTGTCCGTCGCGGCGCTCGTGCTCGCAGCGAGCCTCGATGCGTCGGCCAGCGCGTGGCTGGTTCGCCCGGCGGCACTCCTGGTATGGCTCACCCCCGCACTCGTCGCAGGCCTGGGCTTCGTTCGATTGCGCTATCGAGCGGCCGCCGTTTTCGCCCTCGGCGGCCTCTTCGTGGCCTGGATCGGCGGGTTGGCTGGGCTCTTGGACTGGCGCGCGCTGTATCTCGCCGCGCCGGTGGTCTCCGGCGCGCTCGTCGCGTGGAGGGGCGCACACACGCTCGGTGACGGGCTCGCTCGGGCGCGCCGGCGACGTGCCGCATACTTCGAGCTCGGCGTCCCCGCCACGTGGCGGTCGACCCTGCTCGAGGAGCTCGTGCCAGGACGCGCGCTGGTGCCCAGGGTCGCGTCGACGCTGGAGCGCAGGCGTCTGGCGTCCTCGCTCCACCGTGAGGTGCTGCCGGAGATCGACCGAGCGCGGGCCGCCCTTGCGCATGCCGATCTGGCGAGCCAGGCGACAAGCGCTCTGGACCGTGCATCCGCACAGTTGCGACAGGTGATGAACGACCGACACCCCATCGAACTCGAGGCGCTGGGGTTCGTGGAGGCAATCGAAGAGCTCGCCGAACGAGTGCAACGCGACGGCGGTCCGGAGGTACGGGTGCAGATCAGCACGGACGTCGACGCGGCGCCGCGGTTCGTGGAACTGACGGCGTTCGAAGCGGTGCGGGAGGCGCTGGCCAACGTGCGGCACCACGCCGCAGCGCACCTCGTCACCATCGACGTCGTCCATGCCCCGGACCGGCTCGAGGTCTCGGTGAGCGACGACGGGGTCGGTGTCCGGGGTGCGTCCATCGAGCAGGCCCTGCGGAGCGGGCATCGTGGCCTGGCCGAGCTCGAAGCGAATGCGCGCGCGTTGGGAGCGCGAGCCGAGGTTCACGCGCGGACCGGAGGGGGAACCACGATGGAGTGGCGATGGACCGCCAGCCCGTCCGCCTGATCATAGTCGACGATCACCCGACGATCCGCGAAGGATTGCGATCTGCCGCCAGCGCAGCCGGGGTCGAGCTCGTGGCCGCCGTCGGCGACATCCCCTCGGCGATGCGGGCGGCCACGGAGTTGCGCGCCGATGTGGTGGTGTGTGACCTCCTCTTCGGCACTCACCCGGACGGGCTTCGATTCCTGGAGTGGTCCCGCATGCTGCCGACGAAGCTAGCAGTGATCGTGCTCTCGGCGTATGACCAACCCAGTCTGGTGCGTCGAGCGATTGAACTCGGCGCGGCTGGGTTTCTCCGCAAGAGCGCCACGCCGACCTCCATCGTGGGCGCTGTGGAACGCGCCGCGCGCGGCGAGCGGACCTTTGAGCCGGCGGTGTTGCAGGTCATGCACGCCGCGCCTGACCTGCCCTCGGCGCGCGAGCTCGAGGTGATCCGGCTGCTGGTGAAGGGGCTCAGCAACGACGAGATCGGTCGCTCATTGGGATTGAGCACCAAGACGATAGAAAGCCACTTGCGCCGCCTCTTCCGCCGCTACGCGTGCGTCGGACGGGTCGAGCTCGTCAACTGCGCGCAGCGGAACGGGTGGCTTCTCGTCTCGCAGTGACGCATCGGTAGCTCGGCGCAGACGCGGGACCTGCCCGTCGAGATGAGCGCGCAGACGCTCACGGTGCGTCATAAGGATCTCGATCGGGCGGGCGGGCGCACGCCTTGCGCCAAACCGTCGATCCGCCCAACGGTTGAAACGGGGCGCGTATGCCGCCTCGGGGCCAATCCTAGTGAGACGCACCCCCTTCGGGTCGGCCGCCGCGGCAATCCTCTGATGGACGTGTTCTCACCCACCGCAGCCGCAGACCGACAGCTCGGCCGGGGACGACTGGCATCCGCCCAGGAGAGCGAGCAGCAGGACAGGGAGCAAGAGCCGGGGAACGCACTTCCATGGAGGCCGAGTGCCGGGGAAGGCCGCGGCTCGGGCATCGGTGCGACCAGCCATGCCGGGCGCATGGAGCGCACGCCGCTCACGGAGCCGCCGCGAGACCGGTGGCGGCGGCCACAACCTGGCGCGCATACCCTTCGGCATCCGCCGCCGGCGCGATGAGACAGCTCGCCGGCGGCAGCGGCATGACCACCGGCTCCGGGTATTCGACGAGGAACACCGAGAGCGGCGCGAGCCGATCCTGGAACGGCGTGAGCGCCTTCCAGAGCGCGCGCTGCTGGCGTCCCGAGCCATGCAACCGACGGACATCCGACATTCGTCGCTTCCACGCCTCTCCCGCCGGCCTGTAATCGGCGAAGAGCGCGTCGAGGCGTGCCTGGAGTTCGGGTGGGCCGGGACAGAAGGAGCCTGGCGAGCGCAGCACCTCGGCGGCCGCGCGGGCTCGCTCGAGCATCGGGCCCTTCGCGTCGGACGTTCCCAACGTGCGCGCGTGGTCACCGATGATCGCGTGCTGGCGCAGGATGGCGACAATCCATTCCCGCCATCGGGCGGCGTCCAAGCCGAGCTCGCGCAGGCCGCCGTCGGGGTCAGCGTGTGGGTCGAAGGGTGGAACGGACAGGCCGTCGAGGACGAGTGCGCGAACGCAGAACGCGACCGGTGGGAAGGCGTCTTCGGCCCAATACCAGTGGTCGGACGCGCCGGAAACAAACGGGACGATCATGGTTCATCACCCTCACGTCGTGTCATGCTGTCGCGACCGATCCGCCCCGGACGCATGCGCCGACTCGGAGCACGCCGGGAGCACGCGCCGCCGACCATCCCAAGTCAATGGAAGCGACGCCTCCTACCGGATCGAGCGCCGCCCCGCGCTGTCGCAGTCATCTCCATCGCCGGTGCCCCCTGCATCGGTCCCGTCAGCCCGCGTTCATCGGCCGCAGCTGGGCCGGCATGGCGAGGAAGAGCAGCAGGCCGCCGAGGGCGAGGACGACGAGCACGACGCCGGCGATCATCAACTCGCCCCGGATCATCGTGGCCCGTGCCTCCGACGGCACGGGCAGGGCCACGATGAGCAGCGTGGCAAGCGGCCCGAGCAGCAGCGAGACGAGAAACCAGAAGAGGCCGCTGCGCTGCTTGCCCTGCGCCAGCCCCGCGTTGATGAGCGCGAGCGTCCCCCAGCCGACCGCGTAACCCGACTGCCCTGGCATCCTGCCGCCCTCCGCTTCTCGCTCGCCTCACCAGCCCAGGATCCGGCGTGCCTCTTCGTACTCGGCGGGCGTGATCTCGCCGCGAGCCAGGCGCTCGCGTAGCATGCGCAGCGGGTCCGACCGCCCGACGCCCGAGAGCCGGATGCCGAGGCTCACGATCAGCGCGCCGACCGCCACGTACAGCGTCAGCGTGAGCCCGACGAACAGCACGGCGCCCAGCCCGCTCGTGTCCACGTCCCCTCTCCCATCGCATTCGCGGCCCCCGACGGGGCCGCCTAGTAGCCCGCCCCCAGCCGCTACCTCGCCCAACGCACCGCGCACCGTGCGGCTCATCGCTTGCTCGGGTCCGTCACGCGGCCCAGGAACAGCACGGCGCCGGTGGCGGTGTCGCGCAGGGCGAAGAGGAAGGGCCGGTCGACCCGAAGCTCGCGCCAGGGTCCCATGTAGCCCGGGCCGCCGGTGCTGCCCAGGACCGCGGTGGCGGCCGCCGCCTCGGTCCCCTGCTCGTCGATGTCGATATTGGCCTGGTGAACCACGGCGCTGATGTAGAGCGGCTCCTGCCTGGTGATCCCCGAGAAGTCGGCGCGGGCCATGTCGAACGGGATGGGCATGCCCATCGCAGCAAGAGCGTCGGTCAGATTGACCGGCCCAGTGTTCGCCCCGATGCGGGGCAGATGGAGGGCGATCGGCTGGGGGGTCAGCGCGGCCGAGATGCGCCCGAGCTCCGCCGGCGTGAGCGCAGCCGAGAACGCGGCGAGATCGTCGGGCACGATGATCGTGAGCGCGAGCGTGCCGAGGTAGGGCAGCTGGACGGCCCACCAGCCGGTGCCACGCGCGTACGGGTAGAAGTAGCTCCCGGCCATCGTCGGCACCGACACGGTCGATCCGTCGGCAAGCGTGAACGGCGCGGGTGCCGTGGCCTGAGTCTGGAACGGCTCCTGCCAGGGGGCCTTGAGGTAGATCGTGTTGACGAGGGCGATGCGGGTGCGGCGGGTCACCGCGGGTGGCCCCAGCAGCTCCGGGATGCGATCGTGGGTCTGCGCCTTCACCCAGGCGTTGATCGCCCGCCGGGCGCCATCGGGGTCGGCCTTGAAGTCGACGAGCCGGAGCCCCGCGCCGAAGCGCGTGGCGAGCGCGTCGAGGTAGGCGGGCTCGAGCGCGAGATCGCGCTGCGCGAAGGGCGCGTTGGCGATCTGCAGGGCGACCTCGGGGGGCGCGTTCGGGCCGAGCGCGTACTGGGCGAAGACCTGGTTGAGGGCGGCGAGCGAGGCGTCGAGCGCGTTCACCCCGGTCGCCTGGGCGTCGGAGCCAAACCCGTGCAGAACCGCGTCCATCTGGGTCGCCGTCTCGCCGCGGGCGCCTGCTCGCGCCATGGCGAGCGCGATCGCGATGCTCGCAGGCGAGATCACGCTGTTTCCTCCGCCCGACGCGAGCCGCCGCAACAGCGCCAGACCGAACGCGTTGACCTCCGCGGCGGCCTGGGTCGCCTGGGCCGGGGTGGTCGTGGGACGGCTGGCCGACGACATCGCGAGGGCGATGCCATCGGGGCCGGTGCTGATGGTGGGGGTGGGCTCAGCCGCGCTCGGAGTGACGCCGGGGACCGAGGCGGGAGGCGGCGACGGACGGGCGCTCGCTGGGGCCGACGGAGCGACCGAGCCCGCGGCGGCAGGAGTCGCCGAGCCTCGCCCGGGCGTCGCGCTCGCCGTAGAGGCGCATCCAGCCAGCTGGGCGGCAACGAGCGCGAGTGCGAGCAGCCGGCCCGTGGAACGGTGCGACATGTCAGTCCCTCCCGCCAGCGGAGATCCGCGGGTCGAAAGCAACGCCACGGCGAAGAGCTGTCTGGGGGCGGCTCTCGGGACGCGCCAACGCGACCCTCTCGCCCGGTCGCTCGATCTGCGCCCGAAGGTCGGCGAGCCCGCGGGCCAGGCAGGCACCGAAGGCGGAGGGCGCCACGCCCAGACCGAACGCCGCGTCGGCGGCCGAAAGTCCGAGCGTGAAGCGGAGCAGCAGCGCGGCACGCGCCTCGAAGGGCAGCCCGGAGAGCGCCCCGGCGATGGTCGACCCCGCGACGTCGTGCCTGACCTGGCCGGCGAGGAGCCCGCGACGAGCCGGGAGGGCGCCCGAACCGACCCGCCGGCGCGCGTGGCGCACGCACAGCCCCGCCAGCCAGGCCGTGAGCGGGAGGCGTTCGTCGCCTCGTTCGATCGCGCGGAACGCCTCGACGAACGTGGCGGTCACCACGTCCTCGGCCACGGCCGGCGATCCGGCGAGCCGCACGGCGAGGCTGAACAGCAGGCGGCTCCGCGAGGCGATGAACTCGGCGTACGCCGCCTCCGAGCCCGCCCGGCAGCGCCGGACCAGCTCGCGCTCCCGCGCCAGCTCGTCGTTCATCGCCCGGGCACCGGGAGCGCGAACGTCCACGGCCCCTCGACGCGCACGACCGCGCCGCCGGTTCCGGCGCCGGTGAGCGTCTGGATGCGCACGACCAGCGAGCCGCCCGGACGATCGGAGCCTGCCAGGGTCGTGAGCTCGAAGAGCCAGGAGCCCGGATCGGCCACCGCCGGATAGGCCTGCAGCGGGAGCGTCCGACCATCGAGGGTGACCGAGCCGATCGGGCTCATGCTCGGAAGGTCGGGCCCCCGCACCCGCAGACGTGCCCGCACCATCGTCGGCGAGATCGAGGCCGACTCCAGGGTGAGCGCGTAGCCCGAGGCGACCTGGGTCGCTCCCGGCGGCGGCACGGGCACGAGGACGCCGCCCGGTGCGACGTCGAGCGCGAAATGGAAGGTGACCGGACCGGGCAGGGCGCTCGTCGCGGCCGACGGGGCCGGCTCAGCGCTCGGCGCGGGCTCGAGAGCGACCGTCAGCGCGAGCTGCAGCCGTCCGGGGGCGCGCGGCTCCTCGGGCAGGAAGCCGATCACGACCCCCGTCGCATCGGCGTTCGGATAGCCGCCCGCGAAGTACGGGTCGTAGCGGCGGCCCGCGCTGTCCACGAGGCTGTAGTCGGGGGCCAGCTCGACCGGCGCGGCGCCCGCCGGGGTGACGATCGCGACCCCCACCAGGACCTGGTTGGCGTCGGCGTACGCCGCCTGGAGCGTGACCGAGTACGGACCGGCGTGTTCGATGAGGCCGATCCGGGTGGC
>JAJYGO010000094.1 GCA_021785115.1 Chloroflexota bacterium
CAGGTCGAACCGTGACGTGCCGTCCTCCGTCCCTTGGGTCATCACGCGTCGCTCCCCGTCCTGCCGGCAGCCGTGGCGCGGACGGCCGCCGTGCCCGACGCGAAGGGCGCCAGGTGCCGCCCGATGTGCGCCGCCAGGTCCGCCCAGTATGCCTCGCGCTCGGTCCAGAGGCGCCCCCGCAGCTCTGCTCGGAGCGGATCCGCCCCGAGCACGGCCCCAAACGTCACGTGCAGAATCTCGCGGGTGTCGGGTCGGTCGAGGAGCCCGCCGAGCTCGGCCACCGTCAGGCGCTCGGGCGCGGGCATGCCGGCCACCGCGGCGGAGACGTGGTAGCTGGCGCGGGCGGTCGCGTAGGCCTCGAGGGCCACCCCCCAGATCCGTCGCAGCAGCGCCGGGTCGAGCGCGGCCACGACCCGCAGCCCCTCGAGGTAGCTCGTGCCGGAGGTCTTGAGATGCACCAGGCCCCGGGTCTCGCGGACCACGCTGGGGTACACCGAGAACTTGTCGGATCCGGAATGCACGCTGAGCTTGTACGGGCCGAGGGCCCGGGCCAGCGCGGCGTGGGTCGCGACGTCGGCCTCGAACGCGCGCAGGTCCCCCCGGTAGTCGATGCCCTTCTCGAACTCCCCCACGAAGCGCGGCGCGAGGCTCTGCCAGCGCACCCCCAGGCGGCGCAGCTCGGTGGCGAGGTAGACGTGGTCCACCGCCGTCGTGGGATGCTCGATCTCGTCGACCGCCACCTCGAACTCCACCGTCCCGGCACCGGCCCGGGCCACCAGGTGGCGGTACATGGCGGCGATCTGCACGACCGCCGTGCCGAAGCGGGCGGCGGCCGCCACGAGCGCCTCGCGGGGCAGCGCGATCCGACCCTCACCGGTGTCGAGCGCCTCGGGGTAGCGCGCCGCGAAGGCCGTGGGCTCGTCCTCCAGGGCGGCCCAGGGGACCAGCGCGAAGGCCGCGAGGATCGACGCGGGTGCGGCGTCGGCGGGCAGGTCGGGGACGAGCTCGATGGGATCCGCGGTGACCATGGAGAAGCCGGCGGCGAGCGCGGCATCGAGTTGCTCGATCGACTTCAGGTGGTCGCCGTCGGCGCCGTACCCGTCGCGCCAGCCGGCGGCGAGGGCGCCGAAGGTCGCCGCGTCGACCACCTCGGCAAAGGTGCGCCCGGTGCGCCCGAGCTCGCGCGCCGACTGCTGCGCGAGGACTGGGGCAACCCCGGGGTGGGCCTGGAACGCGCGCAGGTGCCCCACGGTGGCGAATCCCAGGCGATCGCCCACCCCGGCGGAGGTCTGCGTGCCCACGGGGCGGGGCCGCAGCCAGGGCACGAGGGTTCGCAGCGCGGCGGCGTTGTCAGCGTCGGCCGGGCCGGCCAGCAGGACCCCCCCGGAGTGCTCGCTCGCGGTGCCGGAGAGTCCGGCGGGCAGCGTGTCGGCACTCGGGGCCCAGGCCAGCAGCGCCCAGCCCTGCTCGGCGACACGCAGGCCGAGGGCCCCCACACCGACCGTCGTGCGCGATGCGTCGCGGGCACCGGCGTGGCGCAGGACCTCGAATGCGCGGGACTCCGTCTGGTCTGGCATCGGGCTAGGCCTCCGCGACCCAGGCATGCGCCGGGTCGAGATGGGGGATCATCGCGCGGCCTTCGCCGGCCATGATCCACAGGTAATAGAGCGCGTAGCCGGGAGCCGCCACCACCGGGTGATAGCCGCTGCGGATGACGGCCACGTCGTTGTCGCGGACGGCAAAGGCCTCGCTGCCCGCCGGGTCGTAGCGGAGCTGCACGCCGAAGCCGCCCTTCGGGTCGACCCGGAAGAGATAGACCTCCTCGAGGCGCACCTCTCGGGGCGGGTCCTGCACGTCGTGCTTGTGGGGCGGGTAGCTCGACCAGTTGCCGGGCGGGTTGATCGTCTCGCCGATGAGGATCCGCCCCGCGGCGTGCTCGGGGCCCAGGATGGTGCGCACGCTGCGGCCCCAGTTGCCCCGGCCCACCTCGGCGATCCGCTGGTCCGCCGGCGCGATGATCCGGGCGGCCGCCGGCGTCCGGCCCTCGAGCGACACGCTCGCGAGGGCCAGCTCGACGGGTCCCACCGCGAGCAGGTGCAGCCGGCTGCCGGGCGGCGCGTACACCGCGTGTCCGGGGCCCTCGAAGACCGACCCACGGCCCCCGGCAGGGCCGAGCGGCCTGTCGTCGACCGTCACCTCGACGACGCCCGAGAGCACCACCACGACGAGCTCGCGCTCGCTGCGGGTCTCGAGCGCCTCGCCCGGCGCGAGTTCGGCCAGGTCGAGCCCGATGAGGTCGGCGTCCTTCCCGGGCACGACAACGGTACGGATCATGAAGCACCTCTCCTGTTGGGATTGGGGTTGGAAACGCTGGAGCAATTGTCAAGAGTTGTGGATGAACCCGGGTCAGGCGGCGGCGTCCTCCTCGGTGATGGGCTCCGCTGACCTCCTTCCTTCGCGCTCCTGGAGCTGACCGTCGATGAAGGTGGCGCCGGCTCGGACGAGGGCGACGAGGTGGGGGGCGTTGACCTTGCGCCAGTTCTGCTGCGCCGCCTCGAGGAGCTTGAACGCCATCGCCAGCCCGGCGGCTCGGGAGCCCGCCCCCTTCGTCACCCGGGTTCGGAGCCGGACGGTCGAGAAGGCCGACGGATATGGGGTTGCTGGTGCGCAGGTGGATGTGATGGGGGGTCGGGAAGTCATAGAAGGCGAGCAGCGCGTCGAGCTCGCCGGTCACCTTGGCCGTCGCCTTCGGGTGGTCGACGAAGGCGTCGGCGAAGCGGGCCACGGCGTCGAGGGCAGCGGTCCGGATGGGCGCGGTGTAGATCGCGCCGAGGGCGGCCTTGGCCGGCTCGTGGAGCCGCTTGGGCAGCGCATCGAGCACATTGGCGGTCACGTGCACCCAGCAGCGCTGCTCGCGCGTGGCGGGGAAGACGTCCCGCAGGGCGGCCCAGAAGCCCAGCGCCCCGTCCCCGGTGGCGAGGGCCGGCGCGGCCAGGCCGCGCGCCTTGAGGTCGCGCAGCAGCGCGGCCCAGCTCTCGGTGGACTCGCGATAGCCGTCGGCCACCGCCACGAGCTCCTTGGTGCCGTCGGGCCGCACCCCGACGATGACGAGGCAGGCCAGGCGGTCCTCCTCGAGGCGGATGCGGAAGTGCACCCCGTCGACCCACCAGTAGACGTAGTCGACCGAGCTGAGGTCGCGCCGGCTCCAGCGTTCGTGCTCGGCCGTCCAGGCCTCGGTGAGCCGGCTGATGGTGGAGGCGCTGAGCCCGGCCTCGGAGCCGAAGAAGCCCGCCAGGGCGGGCGCGAAGTCGCCCGTCGAGAGCCCCCGCAGATAGAGGATCGGCAGGACCTCGGTCACCTTCGGGCTGCGCCGGGCGTAGGGCGGCAGGAGCGCCGAGCGGAAGCGCTCGCCCATCCGGCGGTCGTCGACTCGGGGGGCTGCCACCTCCACCCGCCCGGCCCCGGTGGTGATGGGCCGCTCGCGGGCGTAGCCGTTGCCCACCACCAGGCGATGGCCGGTCGCGTCGAGCGCGCCGGCGTGCGCCCCGAGGTAGGCCCGCCGTTCGGCCTCCAGGGCCAGGGCGAGCATCTCCCGGGCGGCCAGCCGGCACAGCTCGTCGAGATCGAGGGGCGCGGCATCGGTGCCCTGCGCCTCGGGGGTGCTGGTCTCGTGGACTATCCTGAGCATGGCGTACTCCTCCCCGCCGGGGCGACCCGGCGATCCGAGATTGACTACTCGGGAGGGTACGCCGCCTCCATGTCCGGGATGCTCATCCACAACATCTGGTTATAGCTCGAAACGCTGGGTGCCGACCCTCTAGGTCGGTCGCCTGCCATCAACCGCGACGCACCGGCACCCGCGTGCCCGGCCGGCTCGGCCTCGATCCGGAGGCCGGCTGGGAACTCAGTCGTCCACGCCTGCCCGGGCATGTTCGTCATGGTCCGAATCCACAGGCGCGGTGTCGACCGCACCACCGGACCGACCACCCAGATAGGTCAGGACCCGTCCCTCAATAGCATCGTGGGTGAGTCCAAAGGCCTCGAAGAGCACGTCGGGTGGGGCCGACGCGCCAAAGGACTCTGTGCCGATGACATCTCCATTGCCGCCCACGATGCGCCACCAGCTCATCGGGTGTGCCGCCTCCACGGCGATGCGGGGGACTCCCACCGGCAGCACTCTCCGTTGGTAGGACGCGGGCTGTGCGGCAAACGATTCAAGGCACGGGACCGAGACCACGCGGGCCGCAACGCCGCGGTGGCTCAGCCGCTGCGCCGCAGCCATGACGATGTTGACCTCAGATCCTGTGGCCAGCAGCACGACCGCCGGATCCGCGCCGTACGGCTCCGGCTGGAGCACGTACGCGCCCTTGGCTGCGCCCCCGTCATCGTGGGCGTGGCCGAGCTGCGGCAGCGGCGTGCGTGAGACGGAGAACGCGCACGGGCCGTCAAGCCGTCGGAGCGCAACCTGCCAGGACGCCTGTGTCTCGAAGGCATCTGCCGGCCGGAAGGTCCATAGGTGGGGGATCGCCCGCAGGGCCGGCAGGACCTCGATGGGCTGGTGTGTCGGGCCGTCCTCTCCCACGGCCAGACTGTCATGGGAGAACACGTAGATCACCGGGAGCTGCTGCAGCGCCGCCATCCGGATGCTGTTCATCATGTACGTGGCGAACATGAGGTAGGTGCTGACCACGGGACGCACTCCACCGTGCTGCGCCATCCCGTTCGCGATGCCACCCATGGCATGCTCGCGTACGCCAAACGCAATGGTCCGGTGCGTGAAGTCCAACGCGCGCACCGGCCTGTCATCCGTCAACCGCACCAGCGTGGAACTGGCCAGGTCAGCCGCTCCGACCACCAACGAGGGGGCGTGCTCGGCAGCGCGGCCCAGCGCGGTGGATGACGACAGACGCACCGGCTCTGGGTCCCTCGGCGTTGGTCCCAGCACGAAGGCCGATGCCACTGCGCTCTCGACCCCGGAGAGGCTCGCCTCCCACGCCCGCCAGTCGTCAGGCCGGGCCTCGGCGTAGCGGGCCGCCACGGCCCGCCACTCCTGCGCGCCGCTGCGGCGGTCGATCATCCGTTCGCGGTAGTGCCTCTGGACAGGCGCTGGAACCGCGAAGGGCTCCAATGGGATATCGCCGAGCGTCAGCTTGGTCGCTCGGACCTCGTCCGGCGTCAGGGCGGTTCCGTGAACGGCGGAGCTCCCCTCCTTGGGGCTTCCGTAGCCAATGCGGGTTCGCACGCGGACCATGGAGGGACGGCGTTGCTGCGCCAGGGCGGCGGCCACGGCCGAGCGGATGGCGTCGAGGTCGTTCCCGTCCGCAACGTCTTCGATATGCCAGCCAAGTGCGGCGAGGGCCGCGACCGTCCGATCGGCCGAGTACGTGTCCTCGGTCGGTCCGTCGAGGCAGATGCCGTTGTCGTCGTAGAGATAGACGAGGTTCCCGAGCTGGAGATGAGCTGCCAGGGAGGCTGCCTCGTACGCGATCCCCTCCATCAAATCGCCATCTGACACGATGCCGAATGTCCGGTGATCGACGAGCGTCAAACCTTCGCGGTTGAAGCGCGCCGCCAGCAGCCGCTCGGCGATAGCCATGCCGACCCCGTTGGCGAAGCCTTGGCCCAGGGGACCGGTCGTAGCCTCCACACCCGGCGTGGTCCCGCGTTCGGGATGCCCGGGAGTCTTGCTCCGCCACTGGCGGAACTGCTTGAGATCCTGCAGGCTGAGATCGTACCCGCACAGGTGCAGCAGCGCGTAGAGGAGCGCCGAGCCGTGGCCGGCAGAGAGGACGAAGCGGTCCCGGTCGGGCCACTCCGGCCAGGATGGGTCATGACGCAGGAACTCGGTGTACAGCACGTACGCCATCGGAGCGGCCCCCAGGGGCATGCCCGGGTGACCAGACCGCGCGGCCGCCACCATGTCGATCGCCAGGCCGCGGGCCACGTCTACGCATTGCTGATCAATTGTCTGCACGTTCACGCCGCGTGGTACCTCTGATGCTTTGGTTGGCGTTCGGGAGGCTCTGGCCCAGCCGAACCATCGGCTGCTGGGCCCTGCTAGGTCTTCACGGCGCCCGACGTCAGGCCCGCAATCAACTGCCGCTGCATAAGCAGGAAGCCGAGGAACGTGGGCAGCGCCGCGACGACCCCACCCGCCGTCAGCAGGTCCCACCGGATGATGTAATTACCAATGAAGAGGTCGAGCCCGACTGGCACGGTGTGGGTGCTGTTGTCAGCGGTAAAGGTCAAGGCGAACAGGAACTCATTCCAGGAATAGATGAAGCAGTACGTCGCGGCTGCGGCGATGCCCGGCCAAGCCAGGGGCAACAGAATTCGCCGGATCAGCGTCACGATGCCCGCCCCGTCGACGCGGGCGGCTTCAATGACTTCTCGTGGGATCTGGTCGAGAAAACCCTTGAGGAGCCAAGTTGCGAACGGCGTCACGAACGTCGTGTCCACGATGATCAGCCCCGGCAGGGAGTTGATCAGATGCAGCGCCGCCAGCTCCGAGTACAGGGGAATGACGAGCAGCACGGTAGGCAACAGCTGAATAGCCAGCAGCCCGCCAATGACGATCGGCCGCGCTCGAAACTGGTAGCGTGTCAGCGCCGTCGCCGCGAGCAGCGCCACGCTCGTGCCCACGATTGCCGTCCCTGGGGCGACGATGAGACTGTTGGCCAGATACTGCAGATCGGAAGTCTGCCCCAGCAGCTGCCGGTAGGAGTCCAGAGTCAACGAGCTCGGGATCAAGGGACCCGAGACGGACCCAAGCTCGACGCCCGGGGTCATCGAGGTCAGCAGCATCCACCCGAACGGCCCGAGCACCAGGCCGAGCCATATCGCGATTGCCAGACCGACCCCGGCGGAACGCGCCACGGTCGATACCGACCGATTGGTCCGCCGGCGACGCGCCGAACCTGCGGTCAGGTGGCGGGGCACGGGAGGTGACTGCAGCGTATCCGTGTCAGATCACCTCCGTCTGTCGGAGTGTGCGGAGGTAGACCGCGATCATCACTACGAGGAGGGCCGCCTGGATCAGGGCGTATGCCGCACCGAGGCCCAGGTCAGTCTTCGCGAACGCCGAGTAGTAGGCCTCGAGCGGTAGCGTCAGGGTGGCGGTGCCCGGTCCACCGCCGGTCATGATGTAGGCGAGATCGATGTAGTTCGCCGTCCACATGAGGCGCAGCACCGTGGTCACCATGACGGTCGGCATGATGAGCGGCAGCGTGATGCGCCAGAACAGCTGCCAGGTGCCGGCTCCGTCAACGGTCGCGGCGTCGCGCAACTCTTCGGGCACCGACTGCAGGGCGGCGAGGAGCATGACCGCGAAGAAGGGGACGCCCTGCCACACATCGACGGCTATGAGGGTGGGCAGGGCGGTGTGCGGGTCGGCAAGCCAGGCGATAGGCCGCGAGATGAGTCCCACGTGCAGCAGCACGTTGTTGATGAAGCCGCCATTGGGGTCGAGCAGCCAGATCCACATGAGGCTGATCAGTACGCTCGGTGTCGCCCACGGTATCAACACGAGACCCCGCACGATGCCGCGGCCCGGGAAGCGCTGGTTGAGCAGCAGGGCACCGAACATGCCGAACACCAACTGCAGGGCCACCGCGCCGAGTGTCCAGGTCAGGCTGTTGCGGACGGCCGTGCCGAAGTCGGGCGAACCGATGGCGGCGGCGAAGTTCCCCAGCCCGACGAAGGTAACCGGACCGAATCCGAAGATGCTCTGCTGATGTACCGCGATCCATACCGCACGCGCGATCGGGTACGCGATCAATCCCAACACCAGAAGCAGCGCTGGAGCCAGCAAGACCCACGGTTCAACTCGCACGAGCGCGCGCGCTCTTGCGTGCCTCGGCTTCGGAGGAGCGCCGTTGCGCACCTGCATGTCCATCACGCCCGCCTCGGTGCCTACCCTCTGGGTGAGACGGCCGCGCCCCTCAAGCCAAGTGAAGAGCGCGGCCGATCACACGGATCGATCAGGGCGCCTTGGCAGAAAGTGCGGCCGCGATCTGCGTCAACATCTGCTGACTTGAGATCTGGCCCAGCAGCGCCTGCTGGAATGATTTCTGCCACGTTGTATTCGCGTACTGCCCAACACCCGGCAGTGGCGGATACGTGATTGCGTATTGCTCCTCTTTCAGAGCGACCTGGTAGAACGGGTTGCTGAAGAAGGGGAGCTTTCCGACCGACGTCAGCACCGGTAGTTGACCGTTCGGCGACTCGCTGAGCTCGGTCATCGCCTGCTGGGAGTCGAGCCAGCTGATCCATGTCCAGGCAGCCTGCTGGACTTTGCTCTGGCTGAAGATCACGTTGCCACTCATCGAGCCGAGCGTCGCGGGGTTCGACGGGTCGGCTGGTGGGTACGGGACGACACCCAGGTTCGATCCAAGCTTCTGCTGCAGGATCTGGTATGAGCCGATGTGGTGCGCCATCATGGCGATGGTGCCGTTCTCGAAGTTCTGCAGGACCTGCGCGTACGCGTCGTTGACCGCCCCCGGGGGCGAGTCCTTCAGTAGATCGATGTACTGCTGGTTGGCCTGCACAGCGGCGGGCGTGTTGATGGTCACGTTGTTCTGCGCATCGACGAACCGGGCCCCGCTGGCGAGCATCCAGGCCGCCCACTGGTCCTGGCCGCCTGAACCGCCTCGGACATCGAAGCCGTATTGGTTCTTGCTGGCATTGGTGAGCTTCTGCGCGTCAGCAACGAACTCGGCTTGCGTCGTCGGGGGTTGGAGGCCAGCGGCCGCGAAGAGATCCTTGCGGTAGTAGAGATAGAAGGTGATGTACTGGTGCGGGAGCATGTACACGGGTCCACTGGGTGTGAGCTCGCCCGTCTTCCACAGTGACGAAATCACATCGCTCTGTCCGGACCACTTCTGGATGTCAGGCGTGAGCGAGGCAAGCACGCCCTGCGTCGCAAACTGACCCACCCACCAGTCCTTGAAGCGTGCCGCGTCCGGCGCCGACCCAGAACTGACCGCCGTGATCAGCTTGTTTTCGTAGTCGCTCAGCGGGACCAGCTGGCCGACAACACGGATGTTCGGGTGACTCGCGTTGAACTCACTGATCAGCGTCTGAAAGGTGGGGACCGTCGGCGTGTCAAGCCAGTACCAGTAGTTGACCACCACGGCATTCGCCGCCGATGCGGGTGAGGCGGCGCCAGCCGCAGCTGCGCTGGCTTGCGCGGCGGTGGATGGGCTTGCTGCGGAGCCGCCCGAACTGCACGCCGTCAGCAGCGCGACCACCGCGACCATGGTGGCTGCGACCCGCCCGGAGTGTCCCCATCGTCGGCGCGTCGACATGGGCGGCACGTCCAAGTGAACACGTGTCTGTAGCACGGTGCTTCCCTTTCCACGAGTGTGCGCAGCTTCAATCCGTTCCCTGTCGTCCCGCCATCGGCACCTCACGTCTTGACGAGTTGAACGTCCGGGATCGCCGTCGATCCGGCTCCCGAACCGGCTGACTGGCGCGCGGAGAGGCGCTCGGCGACGTCGTAGAAGTGCGCATCCATGTAGTACTGAGCCTTCGCGGTGTCCCCGGCCAGCAGCGCCTCTGCGATCAGGACGTGCTGCCGCGCCGTTTCGACTAGCCGGTCCGACGCCACCACAGACGCCTCCGGGATGGTCTCGAAGGCGTCCCAGAAGAGGTCGATCATCAGCGTCAGGAAGGTGTTGCCGACCTCTTCGTGGAGCATCTCGTGGAAGCGATAGTCCTCGTCGACGAAGCTCTCGCCGGCCTGTGCCTTGAGGACCATCGTCTCAGCGAGGTCCCGCAGACGGTTCAGGGTCCCTCGCCCCAGGTGATTCGCCGCGACCGACAGGAAGTTGACCTCCAGCACCTGCCGCACACGCAGCAGGTCGAGGAGATTGCTGCCGTCGACGTGAAACATGTAGGGAAGCCAGCTTCGCAGCGCAGCGAAGTCGAATGGACGCAGCACGCGGCCGCTGCCCCTCCGGGCCTCGACGAAGCCCAGGGCCTCCAGGGCACGAAGGGCCTCCCGAACGGTGGACCGGCCGACCTCAAACCGGGATGCCAGCTCGAACTCCGACGGAAGCCGCTGGCCGGCCCGGTAGCGCTCCCGCACCAGGAACGCCATGATCCCTTGAGGAAGGGGATGCTTGCGTTCATCAGACATGTAGCGACATCCTGTCTAACAACTTATCCACTGACACGGCGTCCTGTGCCAGCCACGGGCCGAGTTGTCATGCATGCTGTGGCATATTATTGGGCATCCGTCGGAGCGTCAAGGGATATCTTCACCTCGACCGTCGAGCGGATGCGGCCCGCCGGGAGTGGCGTGGCTGCCATCGCATGGCCACGCTTGGTTCCCCAGCGGCCTGGTCCCACACACCTCAGGGACCACGCTGCGGGCGCGAAGCGCCGCCACGAAAGGCGGGTCGGGCGCACCGACGCCCGACCCGCGGCCCACGTTACGGGTACCGTCCCGCCGCCCGAATCCGAGGCGGCATACTGGCCCTCGCCCTGACGAATCCGGGATCCCCGCCTGGGGTCGAGGTAAGGAGCTCGCTGAGATGACGAGTAACGCGCCGCTCGGATGGGCGCTGATCGGAGCCAGCACGGTCGCGGGTGACCACATGATCCCCGCGATCCGGGCCGTTCCTGGCAACCGCGTCGTCGGGATCCTGAGTTCCTCGCTGGAGCGCGGCCGCAGGTACGCGGCCGCGAATGACATACCGCTGGTCTACCACTCACTCGACGACGCGCTCTCTGACCCCGCCGTCGGAGTCGCGTACATCTCGACAACCAACGACCGCCACGCGGCGGAGGCCTGCGCGGCCGCACGGGCGGGTCGCCACGTTCTCTGCGAGAAGCCCCTCGCGACCCGACTCGACGACGCGCGGACGATGCTCGCGACGGCTCGCGAAGCAGGGGTCGTGTTGGCGACGAACCATCATCTCAGAAGCACCGCTCCCCTCATTGCGCTCCGCGACGCGTTAGCCGGCGGCGCAATCGGAGAACCCCTCGCGGCACGCGTGTTCCATGCGAAGTACCTGCCGCCTCCCCTCCAAGGGTGGCGCCTCCAACGACCCGAGGCCGGGGCTGGGGTCGTCTTGGACCTGACCGTGCATGACGCCGACACCTTGCGGTTCCTGCTGCGCGAAGATCCCGTCGAGGTCACCGCCATGGCTACCAATCAAGGCCTCGCGTTGGACGGCGTCGAGGACGGAGTGATGGGCGTCATGCGATTCCCGAGTGGCGTGCTCGCCTCGTTCCACGACGCGTTCACAATCCGCAACGCGCCCACGGGGCTCGAGATCCACGGCGCCGAGGGCTCCCTCATCGGCCGCAATGTGCTTGGCCCAGGGCCCATCGGGGATCTCATCCTGCGCCGGGGCGGCTTTGAGACCGTCGTCAACGTGGGTGGCGGCGAGGATCCATATGAGCACACCGTCCGCAGATTCGCCGATGCCGTCCGCGGCACGGGCACGCCGACGGCGTCTGGATGGGATGGCGTGTGGTCCCTTGCGGTCGCGCTCGCCGTCTCCGAATCCGCCCGCACGGGGCGTGCCATCTCATTGGCGGTTGGTGCGGATGGGCCGGGGGCGGGCGCCTGACACGCGCGCAGGTCCTCGGCCGCAAGTACTCGGACAGGGCTGCCTACACGCCTTGCCGCTGGGACCCACTCCGCTTGGCGCGGCGATCCCCAGTTCTCGAGCATTGGCTCGAGCCGCTGGTCGAGGACCGAGTTCGAGCCCTGAGCGACCACGCTCGACGGCGACCTCCCGAAACGCGGACGCCCGCCCTCGGGACGGACGCGCGCGCCGGTGCGACCGACGTGCACGGGAGCGGGTCAAGCGCAGGTACGGCAGCCGGTGCGGCGCGACGCGTCGCGGCCCGCAGGCGGCGAGGTCGACGTCGGTGCGGGCCGGTGTCCCGCTACTGGTCGTCCCGGGCACACGCTGGAGGCTCGCAGGCAGGAGCACGCGGGATCAGAGATGTGCTCTGCGAGATCCTCGTGACGGTATCTCGACCTCGTTCCGCTCGCCCGAGTCACCGTCACACTCCGGCGCGACCGCCTCCGGCGAGTCGCAGGCCGCTCGCGGTCGTCATGCGAGGTGTCGGCACCGCGCCCAGAGGGTTATCGCCGGCGCCAGCTCCGGCGGCTGTCCTCGCCCTCTTCGTAGCACAAGAACCCGAACAGCAGCACGAGCACCACGGTGATGGCGAAGGCCCAGCCCCTCGTGTTGAGCCAGAGCATCGCGAGCACCAGCACCGCCAGGACGAGGATGCCCCACGCCTCGGCCGACCTTCGCACGATCATGCCTCCCCTCCCTCGCCGCTATGGCTCCTGCGGCCACGCGCCACTGGGCCCGAGAGCGGGGCGGACCCGCGCTGGCGTTCATCCGGCGTCCGGGCGGTCAGACCGAGATAGGCCGCACCCGCGACGAGGAACCCCCACGAAGTAGCTGAGGTCGGCACCGCCGAAGACCGAGGCCAACGGTCCCGTGAAGAAGGTGCCCGCCATGAAGGGCACCGAGGCGGCGAGGCCGACCACGTAGGCGGCGATCCCCCGGAGGTTCCAGGCCGGAGCAAGGGCGAAGCCCTCCGGGCGCTGCTGGCGCAGCGCGTAGAAGTCGAGCAGCACGATTGCCAGCCAGGGAGTGATCCAGTAATCGAGCGCCAGCAGGAAGTCACTGTAGAAGCCATTGAAGTTGCCCGATCCGGCGAGGGCGAACGCCAGGCCGACGGCGCCGCCCAGCAGGACCAGCGCTGGCCGCGGCCAGCGCACGTCGAGCACGCTGGCTGAAAGGCTGTTGGAATAGAGGTTGAGCGCGTTGGCGGCCGTGGCCCCCAGGATGATGGCCAGCACGGCGAGGGGGCCGAACGCGCCCAGCACGCTCGAGAGGGCGGCCACGGCGTTGCTCTGTCCGGGGGCCAGGATGGCGATCAGGGCGCCCAGCACCTCCAGCCAGAAGCTGGCCACCACCGAGCCGAGGAAGACCGGCCAGGCGAGTTGCGCGGTCGGCGTCCCCTCGGGCGGGTAGCGCGAATAGTCCGAGGCGTAGGGTCCCCAGCTCGCGATGTAGCTGAAGGCG
>JAJYGO010000317.1 GCA_021785115.1 Chloroflexota bacterium
GTGGCGCGCGCGCTGACGGCGCTCGCGCGAATGCGAGACAGCGGCGCGATCACGGCTGACGAGTACGACGCCAAGAAGCGCGAGCTGCTGGAGCGGATCTGACCGCGCGGTGGCCCTGCGGTTCCGCGCCGGGATGAGCCGGCCGCGCCGTCGCCCGAAACGCCGCGCTCGGGCCCTCGGCCTGGATGCCCGGGCCCCGCGATGGCCCGTCCGTGCCGCGACGGAACCACCGGTCCTCCGGGCGGCCCGGATCGCGGGCGGCGCGGGCGGATCGCGGGCGACTCGGGCGGCGCGGGCGGATCGCGGGCGGCGCGCGCGGCGCGCCAAGGCGCTCGGGCCGGCGATGACGTCAAGACTCTTGTGTGAATGCGGCGAGCGGGCGTGCCGCCAGGAGCCCGTTGAGGCGGAGCACCTGGCCGTACAGGATCCGGTCCGCTGACCGGCGGTCGCTGAGGGCGCCGATCGGGCGGAGCCGGCGCCGGAGCTCGCGGAACGCGCGCTCGATCAGGTTCGTGGTGCGCAGGCTGGCGCGGAGCCGCTCGGGCAGGGCGAAGACCGCGAGCAGGTCGTCGAGGTCGGCCTCGAGGCGCCGGACGAGCACGGGGTGCCGGCCGCGCCACGCCCGCGCCCAGCGCCAGTACGCGGCCACGGCGGCGCGCCGGCTCCGGGCCCGGTACACCGCGCGGAGGCCGCGGGCGCACTCGCGCCGCTCGGCGAGGGGGATGGCCTCGAGCAGGTTCCGCACGCGGTGCGTCCAGCACCGCTGGAGGCGGGCCCCGGGGAGGGCCTCGGCGACCGCGGCCGCGATCCCGCCCGCCCCGTCGGCGGCGACGAGCTCCACCGCGTCCGGGTCCAGGCCGCGGGCGACCGGGGACGAGAAGAGGCGCGACCACTCGGCCGCCGACTCCGACGCCGCCTGGCGGTAGTCGAGGAGCTCGCGCCGGCCGTCGGCCGCGACGCCGTACGCGGCGAGCACCGCCCGCCGGGCCGCGCGCCCGTGGCCGCCCCGGACCGAGACCCACAGCCCGTCGACGAGCAGGTATCGGGCGGGGAGCTCGACCGGCCGGCGGTGGAAGGCCGCGACCTGGGCGTCGAGCTGCGCCGCGAGCCGGCTGACGCTGGCGGCCGAGAGCGGCACGCCCGTGAGCTGCTCGGCGAGGGCGGCGGTCTCGCGCGTGGACATGCCGCGCATGAAGGCGCGCCGGAGGGCCGCGTCCACGGAGCCCGTCCGCCGTGCCGCCCGCCGCAGGAGGCTGGGCCGGTACGGCTCGAGCCGCCGGCGCGGGACGGCGAGGTCGGTGATCGCGCCCAGCTCGGTCACCAGGCGCCGGCGGTACACGCCGTTGCGGACGTCGAGCCGCAGGTGCGTGCGCTCGTAGGGCGCCGCCCGGAGCAGCGCGCCGAGCTCGTCCTCCATCGTCGCCTCCAGGACCGCCTTGACGGCCTCGAGGAGCTCGGGGCGGAGGTCGCCCCAGAGCGCGTCCTCGTCGCGGGCGTCGCGCCAGCGGTCGGCGTCCGTGCGGTCGGTCAGGCGGGCGGGTACCGTTGCCATCGGGCGTACTCCTCGGTGCTGGAATCACCTGGGTTGTACGCCCGCTCGATTCGAAAGCCCACAAGAGACGTTACGGCGCTCGGGCCGGCGTCCTCTTTGACGGCTCCGGCGGGCGCCGGTAGAATGCATGTCCCACCGCGGGGTGGAGCAGCGGCAGCTCGTCGGGCTCATAACCCGAAGGTCAGGGGTTCGAATCCCCTCCCCGCAACCAATTCGCCTCCCCCTGAAACCCCCGGACCCGACCACCCGGGGGTTTCGTCTTGTCGGGCGCCGGGATGGGCGGCCGCGACGGCGGGGGCGGCATTGGCGGCCGGGGGCGCAGGGCGCCGGCGCCAGGAGGCCCTGCCATGAGCCACGGGACCCGTGTCGGCTCGGCCAGCTCGGCGGGCGCGCGGTCAGCCCGGAACCCCGATCCTCCTCGCGAGGCGGCCGCTGCTGTCCCGCGAGCCGCTGGCATCGACGAGCGGGCGGATGCTCGCGATCCTGCACCTCGAGCGCGCGGCCGGCCCGCTGGCCTCGGGTGCGCCGCTGGTCGAGCCGCTGAGCGAGCGCGAGGTCGAGGTCATGCGCCTCGTAGCCCTGGGCCTGCTGGACCGCCATCCGGCCCCAGAGCACGACCGCCACGCTGCTCAGGGCCGCTGAGCCGGCTGCGGCAGGCGTCGGGACGCGCTCGCGGGTGCCCTCTGCGGGCCCGTCCGGGCTTGGCCGGCCTAGCCGCTGACCTGCTTGAGGATGGTCGCGATGAGGGGGCTGCCGGCGCCGGCGAAGATGTGGTTGCGCAGCATCCCCGAGGCGTCCACCAGGAACACGTCGCTGGTGTGGGTCACCTCGTAGTTGCCGTTGGAGTCGGCGGGACCGGACGAGTACTGGACGCCCCAGGCGGCGGCGGCGGCGGCGATCTGGGCGGCGGTCCCGGTGAGCCCGATGAACCCCGCCTGGTACAGGTCCAGGTAGGACTTCATCACGGCGGCGGTGTCGCGGGCCGGGTCCACCGTGACGAAGACCACCTTCGCCGGCAGCCCGGACTGGGCGATCGCGGTGCGCAGGTCGGCAAGCGTGGTCGGGCACACGTCGGTGCAGTGCGTGTAGCCGAAGAAGACGAACACCGGCGTGCCCCGGAGCGACGTGATGTCGAAGGCCTGGCCGTTCTGGTCGGTGAGCTGGAGCGGGGGCTCGGGCTTGGCCGGGCTGTACTCGGTCTCGCTCATGCCCATCGCCAGGTTGCTGGCGGAGGCGCCGGGGTCGAGCATGATCACCGACGGGGACGGGGCGGCGCTCGTGCAGGCGGAGAGCGCCAGCAGCAGGACCGCGGCGAGCGCGGCGGGACCGACGGGGCGGCGGGTTCTCGGGGTCACGGTCCTCAGGGTAGCCCCGTCCACCCGATGACGCCGTCGGGCGCCGGTCAGGGCAGGGCCGGGCCAGGGTCGGTCCAGCCGAGGCCCAGGGGTCGGCGGCCGCCCCGCCGTCAGGAAGCCGCCGCCGGCCGGTTCTTCGCGGCTCGCGCCTGCGCGGATCGTCCATTGGCGGCCAGTCCCGGTGCCGGGGCGCCCGGCGGACGGCCACACAGCCCGCGGCGGATCCGCCCCGACCCGCGCGCCAGGATGCGTCAGTCCCAGCGGAACTTGCGCGCCGCGAGGCCGGCGAGGAGCACCGCCCACACGCCCAGGACCACCACGGCCTCGGTCGCGTCGCCCGCGGCCCCGCCGAGCCCGATCGTGAGCGCCCTGGTCAGGGCCGCCGGGGGCAGCAGCAGCGACGCCGAGGCGAGCGTTGCCGGCAGCTTGTCGAGCGGCATGATCACGCCGCCGATCACGAGTGACACCAGGAACAGCAGGTTGGCCAGGGCCAGCGTCGCCTCGGCGCGCAGCGTGCCCGCCATCAGGAGGCCGAACCCCGCGAACGCCACGGTGCCCAGCACCAGCCCGGCCAGGACCAGCGGCGCCGAGACGGCCGGCCCCGCGGACCAGCCGAGCGCGAGCGCGATCGCGACCAGCAGCACCACCTGCACGGCCTCCACGACGATGACCCCGGCCGTCTTGGACGCGACCAGGGCCGACGTCCCTGCCGGCGACCCGCCGAGCCGCTTGATGACGCCGTACGAGCGCTCGAAGCCGGTGGCGATCGCGAGCGACACCATCGAGGCGGCGAGGATCGCCAGCGACATCGACCCCGGCAGCATCCGGTCAACCGGCCTGCCGGTCGAGGAGCCGCCCGACAGGTCGAAGGACGAGAACACGAGCAGCACGCCGGCCGGGATCACGAACGTGATCAGCAGGCTCTCGCCGCGGCGCATGGCCAGGCGAAGCTCGTTGGCCGTCAGCGCGAGCGTCTTGGACGTCCACGAGGCGGGCCGCGCGGGAGCGCCCGTCCCGAGCAGCCGGGTGCCGTCAGGCCCGCTCACGCCTCTCCTCCCGCCTCGGCCGCGGCATCCGCGCCGACCAGCTCCAGATACCGCTCCTCGAGACTCGCGGCGCCGAGGCGCAGCTCGGTGATCAGCAGCCCGCGGTCGGCGCACCACGCCGCGAGCCGGGCGACCATCCCGGGGTCCGGCGCGTCGGCCAGGCCCTCGAGCTCGTAGTGGTGGCCCGCGCCAGCATCGACCACCCGCGCGGCCGGGGCGGACTGGCCGGCGACGGCCGCGACCAGCGCCGCGCGCTCACCCTCGGCCAGCGGTGCCGACAGCCGGAAGCGGACTCGTGGAGCGCCCGCGCCCGTCAGCTCAGCCGGCGTCCCGTAGGCCACGATCCGCCCGCGGTCCAGCACCGCGACATGGTCGGCCAGGCGCTCGACGTCGCCCAGCTCGTGCGTGGTCAGCAGGATGGTCGTGCCGGCCGCCCGCAGCCCGGCGATCCGCTCCCGCGTGGCCTGCTTGGCCGCCGGGTCCATGCCCGCCGTGGGCTCGTCGAGGACCAGCAGCTCGGGGCGCCCGAGCAGGGCGATGGCGAGGCTCAGGCGCTGCCGCTCGCCGCCGGACAGGCGCCGGTAGCGGGTCGCGGCGGCTCGCCCGAGGTCCACCGCCTCGAGCAGGTCGTCGGGGTCCTCCGCGTCCCGGTAGAAGCGGGCGTACAGGCGCAGGACCTCGCGCGGGGTGGACCGGTTGTCGATCCCGCCCTCCTGGAGCATCAGCCCGATCCGGGGGCGAAGCGCGCTGCCGTCCCGCGCGGGGTCCAGCCCGAGCACGCTGACCGTGCCGGCATCGGCCCTGCGGTAGCCCTCGATGATCTCGACCGTGGTGGTCTTGCCGGCGCCGTTGGGTCCGAGCAGGCTGAGCAGCTCGCCGCGGCGCACCTCGAACGACACGCCGGCCAGGATCCGGCGAGCGCCGTACGACTTGCGGACGTCGTGGACGCGGACGGCGCCGTCGCCGGCCGCGGGCGGTGCGGGGGCGGCGGGCGATGCGGGAGCGGCGGGCGATGCGGGAGCGGTCATGGCTTGATCTTCGCGTACTGCGTGGCGAACTGCTGTGCCGTCAATTCGCCGACCTGGATCGCCCGGATGACGCCCGTCCTGTCGATGAAGAACGTCTGGGGCGGCGCCGTGATCCGGTAGTCCGCAGCGATCGTCCCGTCAGGGTCGGTCACGGTCGGCCAGGTGGCGCCGAAATCGGTCGCGAAGGCCCTCGCGAGGTCGGTCTCATCCTTGTACAGGACCCCCACCACGGCAAGGCCGTCGGTTGGCCCGAGGGCGGCGAGCTCCTCGCGGAAGATCGGGAACTCGTCCCGGCAGGGGACGCACCACGAGGCCCAGAAGTTGACCACCACGGGGTGGCCCGCGAGGCCGGCCAGGCTGACGGCGGAGCCGTCGAGCGCAGTGCCCGAGATGGACGGGGCCCGGTTGCCGACCTCCGGGAGCGGGCCGGCGGTGGTGCCGCACGCGGCGGCGAGCAGCGCGGCCCCGAGGATCGCGGCGGGGAGGAGGGGCGGTCGGCGAATGGCGTGGTACCTGCTTGACGGCCAGCGTTGCCGTCCTCGCAGGGCCGGTCGTTCCGTGGATCTAGAGATTGTGGGGAACGTCGGCGCGGTTGTCGAACGGCCGGCGATGGGCCGCGCGGCGCACCGCACCGCGGCGCGCTACACCAGGTACAGCACCGAGAACAGGACGATCCAGACCACGTCCACGAAGTGCCAGTACAGCGACACCGCCTCGACCATGTCGTGGCGGCGGGCGTTGAACTGGCCCGCCCGGCCCCGGTAGGCCACCGCGGCCAGCATCAGGGTCCCGCCCAGGACGTGGAGACCGTGGAAGCCCGTGAGGGTGAAGTACGTCGAGCCGAACAGCCCCGTGCTCAGGGTCACGCCCTCGTGCATGAGCACTGTGTAGTCGTAGGCCTGGAGCAGCAAGAACGCGACGCCCATCACGAAGGTCAGGCTGATCGCCCGGACGAACGTGCGCTGGTCGCCGCGCCGGATCGCCAGCACGCCCCACTGGCACACGAACGAGGACAGGATCAGGATCACCGTGGCCGGGACGATGAGGTTCAGCGCCCCGGACTCCGTGGTCAGGCGCCACGGGTTGAGGATGCCGACGTCCTGGGTGGGCGGCCAGACGTGGGTGGCCACGCCGTTGATGACCTCGGTGTGGCCCGCCCGGATCGAGAAGTAGGCGGCGAACAGGCCGGCGAAGAACATCACCTCGGAGGTGATGAACAGGAGCATGCCCAGGACCGGGTTGCCCAGCCCTCGCGCAGGGTGGCTTGCCGTCTTCACGCGGCCCGCCGCAGCGGGCAAGACGGTGGCGTCGGCGCTCATCCTCACCTCTCGTCCGGCCGCGGCCCCGTCCGACCACCGGTCCTCAGGCCGCAATGCGCGGCCCATGATAGACGGCAATCGCGTTCTGGGGGTCCAATGGCCGGTAGCCGGGTGACCAACGGCCCGTGGAATGGGCGACGCAAGGCCCGGTTCGGCGAATCAGGGAACAATGTCCGGCGTGAACCGCCGGATCGCTGCTGTCGCGGGCGCCCTGCTGGCGCTGGGCCTCGTCCTCGTCGCAACCCCCGTGGCGCTCGCGCACGAGGGCGACAGCCTCCCCGCGCCCACCGTCTTGACGTTCCTGTTCGACTGGGGCTTCGACCCGACGCTGTGGGTCCCCGCCATCGCGACCCTCGCCCTCTGGCTGTGGGGCGTCCGACGCGCCAACCGGGCGCACCCCGACCGACCGGTGGCGATGTCGCGGACGCTGTTCTTCGTGGCCGGTGTGGCCGTCCTGCTGGTGGCGCTCGACTCCGCGGTCGGCCTCTACGACGACACGCTGCTGTCCGACCACATGGTCCAGCACCTGCTGCTGACCCTGATCGCGCCGCCGCTGCTCCTGCTCGGCGGGCCGGTGACCCTGGCGCTCCAGGCCGCGTCACCCGGCTTCCGCCGCCGGTGGATCCTGCCGGTGCTCCACTCGCGGGTGCTGCGCCAGCTCGGACGCCCGGTGGTGGCGTGGCTGCTGTTCGCGGGGATCCTGTGGGGCACGCACTTCTCGCCGATCTACGAGCTGTCGCTGGAGAACAACTGGATCCACGACGGCGAGCACCTCCTGTACGTCGGGTCGGCGCTGCTGTTCTGGCTGCCGGTCATCCGCCGCAACCCGGCGCCGTGGCGGCTCAGCCCGGCGGCCAGCGTGCTGTACGTGGGCCTGCAGGCGCCGCAGATGACGTTCCTGGCCCTCGCCATCTTCATGGCGCCGGAGCCGCTCTACGCGCACTACGCGAACGCCGTCCGGACGTGGGGGCCGACGGCCTTGGCGGACCAGCAGCTGGCGGGCGGGATCATGTGGGTCGGCGGCGACCTGGTGTTCTTCGTGGTCGGGCTGCTGCTCGTGATCGCCTGGATGCAGGATGAGGAGCGAGGTGCGGCGCGGGTGGACCGGCAGCTCGACGCGGCGCGCGCCCGGGCACTCGAGGCGGCCGGCTCGGCGCTGTCGGCCGGTCAGCCCTCGGGGGGCACGGAGGCGCCCAGGTACTCGAGGTAGCGGTCCTGGTCCACGTTGCCGCCCGACACGACGCCGACGATCGGGCCGTCCGCGGGGTTCAGGCCCAGCTCCCGCGCGTGGAAGCGCATCGCCGCCACGGGCAGCGCTCCCGAGGGCTCCACCACCAGGCGCGCCTCCTCGGCGGCAAGCCGGACGGCCGCGGCGATCTCCGCCTCGGACACCGTCACGATGCGCGCCATCTGCGCCGACAGGTGGGCGAAGTTGAGGCGTCCGATCGACTGGGTGCGCGTGCCGTCGGCGATGGTGCGGCTCACCCGCTCGGCCTCCCAGCGGACGATCCGGCCGGTCTCGAGCGACTCGCGCGCGTCGGCGGCGAGCTCGGGCTCCACGCCGATCACCCGCGCCCGGGGCGCCAGCGCCCGGACCGCCGCGGCCACGCCGCTCGCCAGCCCGCCGCCGCCCACCGGCACCAGCACGGCCGCGACGTCGGGCATGTCCTCCGCGATCTCGAGGCCGCAGGTGCCCTGGCCCGCCACGATGCGCCGGTCGTCGTAGGGCGGGATGATCGCGAGCCCGCGCTCCGCCGCGATCTGCTCGGCGACTCGCCGGCGCTCGTCCGATGCGGTGCCGACGACCACCACCTCGGCACCGTCCGCCTCGACGCGGGCCTTCTTGAGCGGCGGGGCGTCCGACGGCATGACGATGACGGCCGGCACGCCGAACAGCCGCGCCGCACGGGCCACGCCCTGCGCGTGGTTGCCCGAGGAGTAGGTGATCAGCCCTCGCGCCCGCTCGTCCGGCGGCAGCGAGGCGGCGGCGTGGTACGCCCCGCGCAGCTTGAACGCGCCGATCGGCTGGAGCGACTCCGCCTTGAGCCACTGCCGGCGCTCCGGCGCGCCGAACGGGACGAGCGGCGTGCGGAGGGCGACGCCGGCGAGCACGCCTGCCGCGGCGCGGATGTCGTCGATCGTGACCAGGCGCGGCGCTTCCTCGGCGGCGCCCCCGCTCATCGATGCCGCCCGGCGGCCGCCTTCTTCTGGCACTCGATGCAGTGAGCGGCGGCCGGCAGGGCCTCCAGGCGCGCGGCGGCGATCGGCTGGCCGCAGGTGATGCAGATGCCGTAGGTGCCCGCGTCGATGCGCCCCAGCGCCGCGTCCACAGCCTCGATCAGAAGCTGGTTGTGCTCGCGGAGGGCGAGGTCGCGCTGCTGCGCGAAGACCTGGCTCGCGGCCGCCGCCTGCGACCCGTAGGTCATCGGGTCGGGGGCCTGGATCGTCATCTCCTCCTGCTCCGCCATGAGGCGGGCGCGCTCTTCCAGCAGGGCGGTCCGGGCGAGCTCAAGGGGCGTGGGCTTCATGGCCGCATGCTACTCCGGGCTGGGGTAGCCTCGGACCGTCAGTGCGCCGGGCGTGCGTGTCCCGGCGGCAACCGAGGAGCACGCGCCGATGGCCATCGCGAAGGACCCCGTCTGCGGCATGGACGTGGACACCGAGAAGTCCCAGCTCTCGCTCGAGCACGACGGGCAGACCTACTGGTTCTGCGGCAAGGGCTGCCTGCTCGAGTTCAAGGACGACCCCGAGAAGTACCTCGACCCGAACTACGTCCCGCAGGGGATGTGAGGCGCGCCCGCCCGACCCGTCCGCGCGGGCGCTGACCCGGGCCGCGCCGCCCGCGCGTCCCCCGAACTGGGCGATGATGCGCGCATGCCCGTCCTCGACCGCCTGACGCCCCCGCCGCTGGTCGCCGTCTTCGACGCGTACGGCACGCTGTTCGACGTCCACTCCGCCGTCGCCCGGCACGCCGCTGCGCTCGGCGGAGCCGCCGGGCCGTTCTCGGAGGCGTGGCGCGCCAAGCAGCTCGAGTACACGTGGGTGCGCTCGCTGGCCGGCCGCTACCGGGACTTCGAGGCAGTGACGGAGGACGCCCTCGACGCCGCCTTCGCGCTGCACCCGGCCGTCGACCCGGGGCTCCGCGGCCGGCTGCTCGAGGCCTACCGAGTCCTCGACCCGTACCCGGAGGTGCCCGAGGTGCTCGGACGGATCCGCGGCCGGGGGATCCGGACGGCGATCCTCTCGAACGGGACCGCCGCGATGCTGTCGGACGCCGTGGCGGCAGCCGGGCTCGCTGCGCAGTTCGACGGCGTCCTCTCGGTGGACGGCCTGGGCGTCTACAAGCCGGACCCGCGCGTGTACGCGACGGTCCTCGAGGCGTTCGGGACGGCCCGCCGCGAGACGCTGTTCGTGTCCTCGAACCGCTGGGACGTCGCCGGAGCGGCCGCGTTCGGGCTGGCGTGCGTGTGGGTCAACCGCTCGGGCAGGCCGGACGAGTACGGCGACTTGCCGCCGCTCGCGACCGTCGCCACGCTGGACGACCTCGCGTAGGGCCGGCGGACGGCCGCGGCAGCGCATAAGTCTGCGCTAAGCGGGCCTGCCTAGGCTCCGGGGTCCGCAGGCCAGGTCGAGGGCACCCGAGGAGCGACCGCCCGCGGAAGCTCGGCCCGGGCGCCCCGGGCGAGGAGGTTGCGATGCGGGTTCTCGTGCGGGTCGCGGTGGCGGCACTCGGACCCTGGACGGCGCTGGCGGTGCTGCTGGCGGCGGAGACGGCGAAGCGGTGGCCCTGATGCGCGAGCGGAGTCGCCTCGCGGGCATCGGCTCGGAGGCGTCGAGCCGGCGCTGGTAGGACCGGGCGCGCCGCCGACGTTCCGGGGCGCGCCTGCCGGGCGGCTTAGTCCGCCGATCCGGCGGCGCCGTCTCGGGATCGCCGACGGCCTCAAACGGCACCCCGCGCGTCTGACGCGGTGATACGCTTCCGGGCAGACTCGGCTCGTCCGATGTGTCAGCCGCGACTTCGATCAGGAGACAACCCCAGATGACGTATGTGATCGCCGAGCCCTGCGTCGACGTGATGGACACCGCTTGCGTGTCGGTCTGCCCGGTGGACTGCATCCACCTCGACGAGGGCACGGACCGCATGCTCTACATCGACCCGAACGAGTGCATCGACTGCGGTGCCTGCGAGCCCGAGTGCCCCGTGAACGCGATCTTCCCGGAGGAGAGCGTCCCGGCCGAGTGGACCGCCTACACGCCGATCAACGCGCAGTGGTACCAGGACAAGGCGGCAGCCCGCGCCGCCCTGGAGGCGGTCAAGCCGCGCGCCTGACGCGAGGCCGGTGCGCCGGCCTGCCACCCACACGGCCCCGCGGCTGCCGCGGGGCCGTTCTGATTCCCGGGGCCGGCACGAGCCCGGCGCGGAGGCGCCCGTAGACTGGGGCCATGCGCATCGTGTCCCTCCATCCCGCCGCCACCGAGATCGTGTTCGCGATCGGCCTCGGCGAGGAACTCGTGGGGGTCACGGCCTACTGCGACGCGCCGCCCGAGGCGCGGACGCTGCCCGTGGTCGCCCGGCTACCGGCAGGTCGTCCCGCGGCCGCGGGCGGGGCGGGCCCGGCGCTGCTCGAGCTGGACCGCGACGCCCTCGCCGAGGCGGACCCGGACCTCGTGATCCACTCGGTGCTCAACCGGGTGTGCGCCGTGGGGCCCCGGGAGCTGCGCGCGATCGCGGACGAGATCGACGAGGAGGTCTCGATCCTGAGCCTCGACCCGCTGTCGGTCGAGGGCGCGCTCAACGCGATCCAGACCGTCGGGGCGATGACCGAGGCCGAGGACGAGGCGATGGACGTCGTGGTCGGGCTGCGCGAGCGGCTGCAGGCCATCGAGGGGATCGTGGTGGCGCGGCGGGACCGCGGCTTCGTCGCCCCGCGGGTCGCCGCCCTCGAGTGGCTCGAGCCGCCGACCGCCGTCGGCCGCTGGATCCCCGAGCAGGTACGACTCGCGGGCGGCTGGGAGCTGCTCGGCCGAGAGCACGAGGAACCGTCGCCCACGTCGTGGAGCGCCCTGCGCGAGGTCGACCCCGAGATCATCGTGCTGATGCCCGCCGGGATGGACCTGCCGCAGGCGGTGGCCGCCTGGGAGGCGCTGCCCAGGCCGGACGGCTGGTCGGAGCTGCAGGCGGTGCGCACGGGCCGGGTGTTCGCCGTCGACGGCTCGGCGTACTTCTGGCGGCCGGGCCCGAGGATCGTCGACGGGATCGAGGTGCTGGCCGAGATCGTGGACCCCAAGGCGTTCGACGGGCTGGCGCCCAACGACAGCTTCGTGCGGCTCGGCTGAGCGCCGGATTCGCGGTGGTATCCTCCGCCGCGATGTCCCCCCTCGCGAACAGGACCATCGCGACCGTCGGCTCCGGCGTCATGGCCGAGGCGATGGTCTTCGGGCTGCTCGAGGGCAGGCTAGTCGAGCCGGGCCAGATCGTCGCCAGCCACCCGCGGGCAGAGCGCCGCGCGGCGCTGGCCGGGACCCACGGGATCCGCACCGTGGCGTCCAACGTCGAGGCCGTCACGGGTGCGGACGTGATCATCCTGGCGGTCAAGCCGCAGATGCTGGCCAAAGTCGGCCGGGAGATCGGGCCGCACCTCCGCCAGGGTCAGCTCGTCCTGTCGGTCCTCGCCGGCCCCACGTCGGCGGCGCTGGTGTCTGCGCTCGGCCACGACCAGGTGGTCCGGGCGATGCCAAACACGCCGGCTCGGATCGGCGCCGGGATGACCGTCTGGTACGCCACCCCCGCCACCACCGAGGAGCAGCGGGCGCAGGCGAAGGCGCTCCTGTCGGCCCTGGGCGCCGAGCTCCAGGTCGAGGACGAGAAGTGGGTGGCGATGGCCACCGCCGTGTCCGGCACCGGGCCCGCGTACGTGTTCCTCGTGATGGAGGCGCTCATCGACGCGGCCGTCCACCTCGGCTTCCCTCGCCACATCGCCCACGACCTCGTGATCGAGACCCTGGAGGGGTCGACGCGCTTCGCCAAGCAGTCAGGCGACCACCCCGCCGTCCTGCGCAACATGGTCACCTCGCCCGGCGGCACCTCGGCCGCCGCGCTCCACGAACTCGAGTCCGGCCGCCTGCGCACCGTCCTCTCGGAGGCCGTGTGGGCGGCCTTCCGGCGGACCGTGGAGCTGGGCGACGAGCTCGAGGCGCAACTGGGGGCGAACGGGGGCAAGAAGGGGCGCTGAGCGAGCCGGCGCCATCGGCCCCTCGACCCCGTCGTCTCTCGGCCCCGCGGCCCGGCCCATCGGCCCCGTCGTCTCTCGGCCCCTCGGCCCCGCGGCCCACCGAATACCGCCGCCGGCGGTGCAAACTTCGGCCCCCGGCCCGGCCCCTCGGCCCCGTCGTCTCTTCGGCCCGCGGCCCACCGAATACCGCCGCCGGCGGTGCAAACCGCGGAATCGGCCCGGGCTACCGCCCACGGCGGTATGCGAGACGGGCCCCACGATCAGCCCGGGCGACCGACGCCGCCGAACACCGACACCGGCGGTATTCAGGGACGATCCGTCCGCGGCGCGGTCCGCGGCGCGGTCCGCGGCGCGGTCCGAGGCGTGTGTCCGTGGCGATCCGTCCGCGGTTGCGGTCCGAGTTGTGTCCGCCTGCGGTCCCGCCGCCCCGTCGCGGCTCCGCGGAGCCCGCGGCCCCGCCTGAGCGCCGG
>JAJYGO010000072.1 GCA_021785115.1 Chloroflexota bacterium
TCGCTCTGGATGCTCGCGATCGGGGGCGTCAGCCTCGGCGCCGTGGGCGCCTGCCTGCTCTTCCGGATCTCGGTCTGGGATGCGGGTCGCGGGCGGCTGGAGGACGCGGTCCTCACCTCGTCGTGGGAGGACGCCACCAGGCGGACGAAGAGCCGATGACGGCCCGCCTGCTCTCGGGGCCGTCGACGGCTGCCGGGGCGGAGTCGCTCGCCGATCACCGGGCCCGGCTCGGCGATCTGCCGGGCCGAACGGATCGCGCCCACCTCATCCCGATGATCGACGCCGCCGGGCTGCTGGGCCGCGGCGGCGCGGGCTTCCCCGTCGGGCGCAAGTGGGCCTCGGTCGCGGGCCGGGCGAAAGGCGATGCCGTGGTGCTCGCGAACGGCGCCGAGGGCGAGCCGCTCGCCCACAAGGACCGGGTGCTGATGGCGTCACGCCCCCACCTCGTGCTCGACGGGCTGGAGCTGGCGGCCGAGGCCGTTGGTGCGAGGCGGGCGGTCCTGTACGTGGGTTCCGAGCACGTCGAGGCGCGGATCGCGCTCGAGCGGGCGCTGGCCGAGCGGGCGGCGAGCCAGACCTCGCCCCTGCCGAGGGTCCCGACCATGCTCGTCACCCCGCCGGTGTCGTACATCGCGGGGGAGGAGTCGGCCGCCGTCCACTTCGTCAACATCGGCGACCCGAGGCCCACCACCGTCCCGCCCCGCCCGTACGAGAAGGGCGTCGGCGGGAGGCCCACGCTGGTCCAGAACGTCGAGAGCCTGGCCCACGTCGCCCTGATCGCCCGCTATGGCGATGCCTGGTACCGCGAGGCGGGCCGCGCCGAGACGTGCGGCACCGCGCTCGTGACCGTGACCGGCGGGGCGCGGCCCGGCGTGCTCGAGATCGAACTCGGCACCACCGTCGGCGAGCTGGCCGAGTGGGCCGGGGTGAGCGCCTCGGTTGGCAGTCCGGTGCTGCTGGGGGGCTATTTCGGCACGATCATCTCCGGTGCCGAGGCCTGGCGGCAGCCGCTGGACCCGGTCGTCCTGCGCCGTGCGGGCGCCGCCTTCGGCGCCGGGGTCGTGGCGTTCCTCGGCGACGAGGCGTGCGGCGTCACCACGACCGCGCGGATCGTGGACTACATGGCCGGCTCCAGCGCCGCCCAGTGCGGCCCCTGCGTGTTCGGCCTGCGCGCGATCGCCGACGCCTCGGCTCGGATCGCCACCGGCCAGCCTCGCCAGGACGACCTCTCGCGGCTGCGGGGCTGGAGCCAGTCGATCACCGGGCGCGGCGCGTGTCGGATGCCCGACGGCGCCACGGCGCTGCTCGCGAGCTCGCTGCGCGTGTACGACGCCGACTGGACGTCGCACCAGCACCACCGCCGCTGCGCGATGCGCCGCGGGGCGAGGGTCGGGGTGTGAGCGGCCGTCGGGTGCTCGACTCCGGGTACCGCATCGAGATCGACCGCATCGCCTGCGACGCGTACGGGACGTGCGCGGAGCTCCTGCCCGAGGGCATCGACCTCGACGAGTGGGGCTACCCGGTCATCGCGCCCGGCAACGTGCCGACCCACCTGCTCGACATCGCGAAGCGGGCCGTGGACAGCTGCCCGGTGCTCGCGCTCCGTCTGGTCAAGGTCGCCGTCGTGAAGGGCGTCGAGCCGGGCCCGCCCCCGCCGGTGCTCGCCGCGCGCCGACCCGAGACCCGCCCCGACCGGATGGAGGGCACGCCGCCCTGGCCGCCGCGACCCGCGAACCGGCCCTCGAAGCGGGGTCCGGAGCAGCGCCGCCGCTGAGCCGTCGCCTGGGCCGAACGCGGGTCTGACCGGGGAGCGCCGCGATGGCCCCGCCGTCAGCCCGCCGGGAGGATGTTGTGATTGCGGCGGAACACGTTGTCGGGATCCCAGACGGCCTTCGCCGCGGCCAGCCGTCGATAGGTTCGCGCCGGGTACGCCTCGCGGATCCGGGCCTCGCCCTCGTCCTCGAGGTAGTTGACGTAGGCGCCGATGGACCGGCAGCGCAGACTGTCGAGGAACGCGTCGGCCCAGGCCTTGCAGGGGCCCAGCGCATCGGCTGAGGCCGCCGTGACCTGCGCCGACACGTGCACGGGCGCGGCGCGGTGCGCGTAGGCGGTCGAGCCGGCGGATCGATCGCCGATCGCTCCCCCGAGGATTCGGACCTGGACCAGCGGCCGGGCCCCCGGCGCCGTCTCGGACGCGTAGCGGAGCGCATCGACAACCGTGTCGTCGAGCACCTCGAGGAACATCGAGCGGGTGACCGAGGCCGACGGCGTCCCAGCTCCCGCGGTGAGCCGGTAGATCGCGGGGAAGGCCATCGGTCCGAGGGTGTCGGCGACCGGCCTCGCCAGCGCCTTGAATGGCGCCCACGCCGCCTCGCCCGCCGCGGCATCGCCGTTGTACACGCCGGCGACGACCACGACGGGCCGCCCGATCGCGTCCGGGGGGACGAACGGTGCGCGCGGCGCGGGCATGAGGCTGACGATGACCCCCAGCTCGCGCGGCGCGGCGCCAGCCAGTGGCACGATCCCGCGGAGCACGTTCTGGTTCACCGGCAGCAACACGGCGCCGCCGTACGCCTCGCCCGCTTCGACCATGCTGAACTCGAGCGACGTCACCACGCCGAAGTTGCCGCCGCCACCCCGGATCGCCCAGAAGAGTTCTGGCTCCGACTCGGCTGAGGCGGTCACGAGCCGCCCGTCCGCGGTCACGAGGTCGGCCGAGACGAGGTGGTCCACCGTGAGGCCGTGCTGGCGCGAGAGGTAGCCGAGGCCGCCCCCGAGCGTGATCCCGGCGACCCCGACGCTGCCGCTGTCGCCGAGCGGCACGGTCAGCCCGTGCTCGTGCGCGGCGGCGATCACGTCCCGGGCGAGCAGACCGGCGCCTGCACGAAGCCGACGCGCGACGGGGTCGACCTCGAGCTCGCGGACACCGCGCATGTCGAGGACCAGCACGCCATCGCCGGTGCCGTGGCCGGCGGCGCTGTGCCCGCCCCCGCGCACGGCGATCTCGATGGCCTCGTCCCGGGCGAAGGCGATGGTCCGCGCGACGTCAGCGGCGCAGGCGGGCCGGACGACCAGCGCGGGCCGGCCGGGCCGAGCGAGCTGGACGACGGCCGCGGCGGCGCTGAAGTCGGGATGGTCGGGCGTGAGGACGACGCCGCGGATCGCCGATGCGAGACCGATGACGGCGGCCGGTCTCATCGGCTGGAGCGGGCGCGTTGCGGCATTGAGCGATTGTCGCCGCTCGGGTGGTGCCGCCGCAGGGTGGCGGCGCAGCGCGTGCTGGACTCCCCGCGCTCGATTCGCTCGTACCGCCGTCGTGCGGCGCTTGTCAAACGGGCGGCGCCGCGCCCGTGCCCGGCAGGCGGGCAGGTTCCGCTCGTACCGCCGCCAGCCGGCGATAAGAGTGGAGTTCAGCGTATGAGCGCCGTGTGGCGGCGAGACGAGCGGAACCGCTCGGGAGTGCGTCGCGCGCCCAGGGCCAGGATCGTCGCGCGCCAGGATCGTGGGAGGGCTCGAGGGGCCGCCGCGCGATCGACGCGCACTGCGGGGTCAACTGGACGCTCCCTGCCAGGCGCACACGGTCGAACACGCGCCGGTGCGGCCTCGGATGTCACAGCGGCGGCAGCACTTGCCGGTCCTCGGGGAGCGCCGCCCAGAGGTCGCCCCGCTCCGCGACGCGGTCCAGGATCGTGCGGATCGTCCAGCGGTCCGGCCGCAGGTCGGGGTCGTCCAGCTCGTCCCACGTGATCGGCGCGGAGACGGGGGCGCCTGGCGCCGGACGGACGGCATACGGCGCGACGAGCGTCTTGATCGGCTGGTTCTGCGTGTAGTCGAGGCGCGCCCTGCCGCCCCGATCGGCCTTCGACCACTCCCACGACACGAGGTCCGGCAGGATGCCCCCGACCGCGCGCGAGAGCTTCTCCACCCAGTCCGAGGTCTCCGTGTAGCCGTAGCGGCCGCGCTCCACGGGGATCCAGGCGTGGATGCCCCGGCCGCCGGTGACCTTGGGGTAGGCGCGCACGCCCAGGTGCTCGAGCGCGGTGCGGTAGAGGCGCGCCAGGGCGAGCGTCTGCTCCCAGGTCGTGTTCGTGCCGGGGTCGATGTCGATCAGCGCGTAGGTGGGCCGCCAGGGGTCCTCGCAGGTCGAGGTCCAGGCGTGGACCTCGAACGAGGCCGCGTTGCCAAGCCAGCACAGCGCGCCGACGCTCTCGGCCACGAGGTGGTCGTTGGGGTCGCGGTCCTCGCGCCGGCCCTCGAGGCTCTCGCGCCAGCGCACGAGCCAGGCGGGGGCGCTCGAGGGGATCTGCTTCTGCCAGAACCCTGGGTGGCCGGCGCCGTCGGGATAGCGGTGCAGGTTGAGGGGCCGCCCGGCCAGGTGGGGCAGCATGACCGGCGCGATCCGCGCGAAGTAGGCGATCAGCTCGCGCTTGGTGACGGGAGGCTCCTCCGCGTCGTCGCGGGGCGGGAAGAGGACCTTGTCCAGGTTGGTGAGCGTCAACTCTCGCCCGCCGACGCGCCAGGTGCCCTGCTTGGGGAGGGCGGCCAGCGCGGCCAGCTCGTCATCGGTCGCGCGCTGTGGTGCGGCGGGAGTGGCACTCGATTTCGACGAAGCCGACGAGGCCGACGTAGCCGACGAGGCCGAAGCCGACGTAGCCGAAGCCGACGGTGCCGACGGCGTTGCGACCGGGTCGGCCTTCGCGTCCGTCGTGTCGGCCGGCCTGTCCGCCTCTCGGATCACGGCCTTCGGGTCGCGGTCGTCGAGGACCGCCTTGAACGCGGCCTGGCGCACGTTGCCGTCGCGCGTCCAGCCCGCCATCTCGGCTCTGATGACCAGCTCCGGCCGGGCCCAGCGCACCCCGGCGAGGTCCTTGCCCCATCGGCTTCGCGCCCCGGCGGGTGGCGGCGGGTCGAACGGGGGCGTATCGGCCTGGAGGGCGCCAAGGCGTTCGAGCAGCTCGCGACGGGCCTGGCCGTGGAACCCCGAGCCCACCGCTCCGGAGAACCGCAGCCGATCGCCCTCGTACACCCCGACAACCAGCGCGCCCAGCCCCTTCGACCCGCCGCTCTCGGGGGTCCAGCCGCCCACCACCAGGTCCTGGCTCGGCCGGCCCTTGCGCTTGACCCAGTCGCCGGTCCGTCGGCCCGGCTGGTAGCGCGAGCGCCGTCGCTTGGCCACCACGCCCTCGAGGCCGTTGCGCACCGCCGCCTCGAAGAACGCCGGGCCGTCGCCGATCACGTGGGTCGCGTACAGGACGCGCGGGTCCGGGCGGAGCCGGCTCGCGAGGAGCGACTTGCGGGCCTCGAGCGGGACGTCGAGCAGCGACCATCCGTCGAGGTGGAGCAGGTCGAACGCCACCAGCACCACCCCTCCCCTCGGGTCGTTCATCCGTTCCTGGAGCAGCGAGAAGTCGGGCCGGCCCGAGCCGTCGAGCGCCACCACCTCGCCGTCGACGAGCGCCTCGGACGCGTCGATCCAGTCCGACGACCCGCGCAGCCGCGGGAACCAGCCCCCGGCGTCCACCCCGTTGCGCGACCGCAGCTCGGTCCGGCCGGCCCGCACCAGCGCCTGCGTGCGGAAGCCGTCCCACTTCACCTCCACCAGCCAGTCCGGCCCGGGCGGCACGGCGATCGCCGGCATTGCCAGCATGGGGTCGACGAAGCGCGGCATCGGCGCCTCGACCGCAATGGCGAGGTCCGGGTCCACGCCGCCGACCGGCGGCGTGCCCGTCAGCTTCGGCGCCGCGCCGTCGCGGGTCTCGTCGTTCGTGCGGCCGGTCTTGACGCTGGCCGGATGGTCCTCGGCGTCCCAGCCCAGCGCCGCGTCAGCGTCGTGCTTGTGGAGCAGCAGCCACGGGTCGCCGGACTCCTCGTCTCCCGCCGAGCGCCGCGTCGCCGCGCCCGTCCGCACGATGGTCCAGCGGCCGCGCAGCTTCTCGCCGCGGAGGCGGAACTTGAGCTCGCCCGCCGAGAGCGAGGCCGCGGGGTCGGCGGTCTCGCGCTCGGGCTCCCACGTGCCCCAGTCCCACACGATCACGTCGCCGCCGCCGTACTCCCGCTTGGGGATGGTGCCCTCGAAGTCGTAGTAGCTGAGCGGGTGGTCCTCGACGTGGACCGCCTTCCGCCGCGCGGCGGGGTCGAGCGTGGGCCCCTTCGGCACAGCCCAAGAGACGAGGACGCCGTCGAGCTCGAGGCGCAGGTCGTAGTGGAGCCGCCGCGCGCGGTGGCGCTGGACGACGAATCGGCGGCGCAGCACGAACGGGGCGACGGCAGGCTGGCTGTCCGGCGCAGCTGCCGGCCGCGCGGCCGGCGCGGGCTCTGGCGTGCGCGCGAAGTCGCGCTTGCGGCGGTACTCGTCGAGGGGCACGATGCGCGCCCGGTGCCGTCGGCGCTGCGCTGGCGCCCTGGCCCTGCGGCTAGGACGCGCGCTTGCGGCGGGCCTGGCGGTGCTCCGCTGCCTCGCCTTCGGCTTCGGCCTCCTCCCGCTTCGCCGTCTTCGCCGGTGTCGGCCTCGCGGCCTGCTTCGGCTCGGCCCCGCGCGTCGCCTTGGCCTCGGCCAGCGAGACCGGGGGCCTGCCCTTGCCGTCGCGCGAGTCCACCTGGGCCTTGACGCTTGCCTCCAGCAGCCGCATCAGGTCCACGAGGTTGCCCGACGGGGCCTCCTCCGCCTGCGGCGGCTCGACGATCTGCTGGCCCGCCACCTTGGCCTCGATCACTTGCATCAGCGCCTCGCGGTACTCGTCGCGGTAGCGGTCGGGCTCGAAGTCGGCGGTCATCGCATCGGCCAGCTGGTCGGCCATCGCGAGCTCCGCCGGCTTGAACTCGAACGTGTCCGTGCCCAGGTCGAGCTCCGCGGTGGTGCGGATCTCGTCGGGCCAGTGGAGCGTGGTGAGCATCATCGTGTCCTCGAACGGGTCGAGGACCGCCAGCGCCTCTCGCTCGCGGATGACCACCTTGCAGACCGCGGTCAACCCCTTGCCCTGGAGCACCTGGCGGAGGAGCGCGAACGCGCGCCTGCCCACCTTGTCGGGCTCTACGTAGTAGGCGGCCTTGGTGAAGCCGAGCGGCCCCACGCCCGCCTCGCGCGGCGTGAACTGCTCGATCTCGATCGTGTGCATCGTCTTGAGGGGGAGCTTCTCGAGGTCCTCGTCCGTGATCACCACGTACTTGCCCGAGGCGTACTCGTACCCCTTGACGGTGTCCGACCGCGCGATCGCCACGTCCTCGACCGGGCACCAGGTCTTCATCTGGATCCGCGACAGGTCCGTCGCGTGCAGCATGTGAAACCGGACGGCCGCCTCGGCGTCGGTGGCGGTGTAGAGCTTGACCGGGATGGTGATGAGGCCGAACGAGATGGCCCCTTTCCACATGGAACGCGCCACGGTGCCCTATTCCTCGATGCTCCCGGCGACAGGCTCCTCGGACCGCCGAGCCGGGAGCAGAGGCTACCACCGTGCGCAAGAAGCGCCTCCTGCGAGGCGTGGCGTGGGGCTCGCGCCCACGTGCCAGTTCACCTGGCGCCGGAGGGCACCGCCGTGGGCACGGACCCGCAATAGGCCCTGCGAGGGTTCATCGGGGCTCGCCCGACCCTGCGCCAGCTGCGCTGGTAACGCCGCCACTCGGCGACGTTTCCAGAGGGGCGGCGGCGAGCTGCGGCGCCCCCGGTGCAAGCTGCGGCGTTGCCCGCGCTCCGTGGCGTCAGGCCCCCGTATGGCCGGTCACCCGTCGAGGGGGCAGGGTCGGTGCGGGCTTGCCCGTGTCCGGTCGCGGCGCCGCCACACCCAGCCACTCCATCACGTTGCGGGCGAACCGGTCGAACGATGCCGCGGACACGCCCAGGTCGATCTTGCCGCCGAGGGCGGCACCGAACAGGAACGTGCCGGCGTCGAAGACGCGGCCGCCCGCGGGCGAGATGCGGACGGTCATGCCCGCGTTGAGCAGGCCGTGATCGCGGTACGGGGCCGTCCCTGTCGCGATCGTCACCGCTGTCGCCCGCCACCGACATGGGACCACCCGGAGGCGGGTTTCGCCAGCCTCATGGGACCACCCCCTCGCCACTCATGGGACCACCCCGGCAGGCCATGCGCCGGCTGTGGTACGCCGCGCCAGGGGTCCAAGGGACCGGAGGTGCGGGGTGGCGTTTCGGGAGGTGGCAGTGTCCGAGGTGCGGGAGGTCCTGCGGCTGGCGGTCCTGGGCCGCGGCCTGCGCGCGATCGCGAGACTCACGGGGATCGATCGCAAGACCGTGCGCCGCTATCTGGAGGCGGCGCGCGACGCGGGCTTCGACCCGGCAGCCGGGGTCGACACGCTCGACGACGCGCTCATCGGGGCGGTCTGCGAGCGCGTCCGCCCGGCGCGGCCCGGCGGCCACGGCCGGCCGTGGGCAGCGCTCGAGGAGCGCCGGGCGCAACTGCTGGCCTGGCTCGGGGACGGTCTGCGGCTCACCAGGATCGAGACCCTGCTCGCCCGCGAGGGGTGCGTCGTCCCGTACCGGACGCTCCACCGGTTCTGCGCCGACGAGCTCGGCCTCGGGCGCCGGGCGCCGACCGTCCGGGTCGCCGACGGCAAGCCCGGCGACGAGCTGCAGGTCGACTTCGGGCGCCTGGGACTCCTGCCCGACCCGGCCGTCGGCCGCCGGCGCGTCGTGCACGGCCTCGTGTTCACCGCGGCGTACAGCCGCCACACGTTCGTCTGGCTGACCTTCCGCCAGACCCTCGAGGCCGTCATCGAGGGGTTCGAGGAGGCCTGGGCCTTCTTCGGCGGCGTCTTCCGGGTCGTCATCCCCGACAACTGCAGCGCCATCGTGGCGGTGGCCGACCCGGTCGCGCCGCGCCTCACCGAGGGCTTCCGCGAGTACGCCCAGGCCCGCGGCTTCGTCGTCGACCCGGCCCGGGTCCGGCACCCGAGGGACAAGCCGCGGGTCGAGCGGACCGTTCCCTACGTCCGGGAATCGTTCTTCCGGGGCGAGGCGTTCGCCGGCCTCGCGGACGCCCAGGCGGGCGCGGTCCGCTGGTGCACGACGACGGCCGGCCTGCGCATCCACGGCACGACGCGCCGCCGCCCGGCCGAGGTGTTCGCGGCCGAGGAGCGCCCGCTCCTGCTGCCGGCTCCCGAGGCGCCGTACGCCGTCCCCGCGTACGGGACGGCCAAGGTCCACCGCGACCACCACATCGCCTTCGGGCGGGCGCTCTACTCGGTGCCGGGCGACCTCGTCGGCCAGGAGGTGGCCGTCCGGGCCGAGGCCGGGCTCGTGAAGGTCTTCTGGCGGGGCGCCCTCGTCAAGGTCCACCCGCGCCAGCGGGCCGGCGGGCGGGTGACGGACCCCGACGACCTGCCGCCCGAGCGGACCGCGTACGCCATGCGCGACCTCGACCGCCTGGTGACCCTCGCCCGGACCCACGGCCCGTCGGTCGGGCTGTATGCCGAGCGCCTCCTCGGGGGCCCGCTGCCCTGGACCCGGATGCGCCAGGTGTACCGGCTGCTCGGCTACGCGAGGCGGTACGGCGCCGAGCGGGTCGAGGCCGCCTGCGCCCGGGCCCTCGAGCCCGACGTGGTCGACGTCGGGCTGATCGGGCGGATGCTCGAGCGGGCGACCGAGGCCGGGCCGTCGGAGCGGCGCCCGGTGGCGCTCGTGCTGCCCCTGCGCTTCGCCCGCCCCGAGACCGCCTTCGCCCCGCGCGGGAAGGAGATGCCCCGATGACCGCCACCCCCGTCTCGCCCGAGCTGCGCGGCCTCCTGCGCCGGCTCAAGCTCGGGCCCGTCCTGGACACCCTGCCCGAGCGCCTGGTCCTCGCCCGGGGCCGGAGCATGCCCCACGCCGAGTTCCTCGAGCTCGTCCTCGCCGACGAGGTGGCGCGCCGGGACCGGACGTCGGCAGCGCGCCGGGCGGCGGTCGCCGGGCTCGATCCCTCGATGACGCTCGAGCGCTGGGACGAGAGCGCCGCCGTCAGCTTCGACCGGTCCCTGTGGGCCGAGCTCACGAGCCTGCGCTTCTGTGACGAGGCGGCCGACGTCATCGTCATGGGCCCGGTGGGGGTCGGCAAGACGCACCTCGCCTCGGCGCTCGGGCACATCGCCTGCCGCCGCCGGCGGAGCGTCCTCGTCGGGCGGACCGACCGGATCCTCAAGCGCCTCCGGGCAGCCCGCCTCGACGCCTCCTACGACGCCGAGCTGCGCCGCCTGCTGCGGGTCGACCTGCTCATCCTCGACGACTTCGCCCTCACCGCGCTCGACGCGACCGAGACCGCCGACGTCTACGAGCTCGTGGTCGAGCGCCACCGGCGGGCCTCGACGGTCGTGACCAGCAACCGCGACCCGTCCGAGTGGCTGGCCGCGATGGCGGACCCGCTGCTCGCCCAGAGCGCGATCGACCGGCTCGCCTCCGGCGCCCACGCCCTCGTCGTCGAGGGCGAGTCCTACCGCCGTCGCCTGCGGCCCGGCCGCACCCAACTCAGCGAGCCGGCGCCTGCCGGTTGACCAATGCAGCGGAGGTCGCGATGATCCAGTCCGTCCCGGTCAGCGGACCGCCCCGATGGTCCCATGCTCGTGGCGAGAGGCTGGTCCCTTCACGCTGGCAAGCGACAGGATCTCCCTCGCTGGCCGCGGCCGCCCGAGCCCGCACCCGTGCCTTCAATGCGTCGCGCATCGATTCCGTCGCGGCACAGGTGACCCGCAGGGGCGTTTCGGTCCGCGAGTGCGCGGCGGACGGATCACAACCCGCCGAGCGCACGGCGACGGTAGACGTGAGCGCCCCCGTGGTGGTCGGGCGCCTCAGGAGCTGGGGCGCCCCAGCAAGGCCTGGCACGCAGGCCACCTGGCGCCCCGGGTGCACCCGGCCCAGCCAGACTGGCAGGCGGCCGCCGGGGCGCCCAGGCCCTGGCGATGACACCCGAGCGCGATCAGGGGCCTCACCCGCTGGTCCGCCCGCCCGGGCGAGCGCCCGCCGGGGCGAGGGGCTGGCGAGCCGGCGACCGTCGGGAATCGGCGACCGGCGGGACGTGCATTAGCGCAACGCCTGGCGCGGGCCGGCCTAAGCCAAACTGGCGCGGCGCGCGCCGGGCCTGCACCGCCAGGGATGCCATGGCGCGGCGTGGACCGGCGCTGCGCCGGTCGCGGGCAGCGCCGGTCGCGGTCAGCGCCTCGTGCGCCGGGCATGCCGATGGCCTCGGCGCACGGCGACCAAGCCGGCGACGAGGCCATGCGGAGGAGTCGGCCCTGGCCGGCGGCGAGCGCGGACGGAGACCAGGCGGGCTCAGGTGCGCTGGCGCGTCAGTGGATGGAGGCGCGCCACTTGTCGAAGCGATGCTCGAGCACGCGGACGGCCTCGCCCATCCCGATGCCGAAGGCTCCCAAGAGGAGGATGCCGACCATCACCCGAGACGTGTTGAGCATGGTCCCGTTGAAGCTGATGTAGTAGCCGATCCCCTCGTTCGAGGCGAGGAACTCGGCGACCACGAGGCCGACCAGCGCCCGGCCGGCGCCGATGCGGATGCCCGACAGGAGGAACGGGACAGTGCTGGGCAGGATGACGGACTGGAAGGTCAGCCACTTCGAGGCACCGAAGCTGCGAGTGATGTCGTAGTGCCGCGGGTTGACCGCATGGACGCCCGAGACCGTGCTGACCAGGATGGAGAAGATCGTCAGCAGCACGACGATGATGACCTTCGACTCCAACCCGAGCCCGGCCACGAGGATGACCATCGGCGCGAGGGCGGCCTTCGGCGTCGAGTAGATCCCCGACACCAGGACCGAGAGCACGTAGTCGATCCGGCGGAACATGCCGATCGCCAAGCCGAGCGGGACGCCGATGCCGACCGAGATCGCGATGCCGAGTGCCCACTCGGTCAGGCTCGTCTGGATGTGCGGCCACAGGGCACCATTGCCCAGGTCCGTGACGAGCGCGTCCCAGATGAGCAACGGGGAGCTCATCAGGGTCTTGGGCACGATGTTCGTGGAGGCCGCCAGCTGCCACAGGAGCAGCAGACCAACGACCCCGACGACCCCGTATGACACGCGCTCGCTGGGCATCGGGAGGCGAGAGGCGAGACCACGCGGCTCGCCGGCCATGAGCTGCCCGTTGACTTGGGTCGTCATCGCTCAGGCCTCCGGCCCGGATTGGACGGCCGGGATCTGCTTGGCGATCAGCCTCCAGATCTGCTCCTCGTAGCGCACGAACTCCGGCGTCCGCTTGATGTCGAGGCCGCGCGGACGAGGCATATCGATCCGGATGTCGGCGAGCACACGGCCGGGCCTCGCGCTCATCACGATCACCCGGTCGGAGAGGTAGACGGCCTCGTCGATCTGATGGGTGATGAACAGGACGGTCTTCTTGGCCTCGTTCCAGATGCGCAGCAGTTCGGCCTGCATGAGCTCCCGGGTCTGGGAGTCGAGGGCGGCGAACGGCTCGTCCATCAGGAGAAGGGACGGATCGACGGCCAGCGCACGGGCCAGGTTCGCCCGCTGCTGCATGCCGCCGGAGAGCTCGTAGGGGTACTTATCGGCGAACCCGTCGAGGCCGACCAGTTCAATGAACGGGGTGGCCCGCCGCCGGGCCTCCTTCCGAGCCATGCCCGAGCACACAAGGCCGAATGCGACGTTGTCGACCAGCGTGAACCAAGGGAACAGCGCGGCGTCCTGGAAGACCATCGCGTCTTCACGGCCCTTGCCCGTCTTTCGCAGTTGGATCTCGCCGGCCGTGGCCTGCAGGAGGCCGTTCACGATCTTGATCAGCGTCGTCTTGCCGCATCCGCTGGGGCCCACGATGCTGACGAACTCGCCCTGCCGGATGTCGAGGTCGAGGGACTCGAGTGCGACGAAGCCCGTGTGCGTGGCACGGTCGCGATACTCCATCCGGACGCCCCGCGCGCTCAGGGCCAAGCTCTGGTCGATCATCTCACATGCCCTCATCGACTTCTTCGGTGCTGGGACGCCAGCGCTGGAAGTACCGCTCGAGGATGCCCACCGCCTCCGTGGTG
>JAJYGO010000129.1 GCA_021785115.1 Chloroflexota bacterium
GGTCATCCAGTGCGCGAAGACCTTGGACACCGCGTACGGGCTGCGCGGGTAGAAGGGCGTGGTCTCACGCTGCGGCGTCTCCGCGACCTTCCCGAACATCTCGCTCGACCCGGCCTGGTAGAAGCGGACCGGCCAGTCGGCGTGGCGGAGTGCTTCGAGCATCCGAAGCGTCCCCATGCCGGCCGTGTCGGCCGTGAACTCCGGCAGCTCGAAGCTGACCCCGACGTGGCTCTGCGCGCCCAGGTTGTAGACCTCGTCGGGCTTGATCCGGTTGAGCCACGTCACCAGCGATGAGCTGTCGGTAAGGTCGGAGTAATGGAGAAGTAAGCGGACGCCTTCCTCGTGGGGATCGCGGTAGAGGTGGTCGATCCGCCCGGTCGAGAAGGAGCTCGAGCGGCGGATCAGGCCGTGGACCTCGTAGCCCTTCGCGAGCAGGAGCTCGGCGAGGTACGAGCCGTCCTGGCCGGTGATGCCGGTGATGAGGGCCTTCCTGGCAGGAGCGGCCGCGTGTCCACTGGCGGTCGCCGAGAGATCAGCGGCCATTGAACGCCGCCGGGATCGTCCGCAGCATGATCGAGAGGTCCAGCCAGAGCGACCAGCGGTCGATGTATTCGAGGTCGGCGGCGACCCAACGGTCGAAATCTGGTTCGTGGCGCCCCCGGACCTGCCACAGTCCGGTCATGCCCGGCTTCATCGACAAGCGGCGGCGGTGCCACAGGTCGTAGCTCTCGACCTCCTCGGGTAACGGCGGCCTCGGACCGACCAGGCTCATGTCGCCCCGCATCACGTTCCAGAGCTGGGGCAGCTCATCGAGGCTCGTCCGTCGGAGGAAGCGGCCGACGCGGGTCACCCTCGGATCGTCGGTGACCTTGAATGCCCGGCCGTTGATCTCGTTGCGCGTCGCGAGCTCGGCCCGGCGGCTTTCCGCCCCGCGGACCATGGTGCGGAACTTGAGCAGTCGGAAGGGCCGCCCGTGCAGGCCCACCCGCTGCTGCGTGAACAGGACCGGCGTACCGTCGCCGGCGATGATCGCCCCGGCGATCACGGCCAGGACCGGGCTGAGGACCACGAGCCCGACGAACGCAAGGGCGAGATCGATACCGCGCTTGGCGGCCAGGGCGACCGTGCGATCAGGCCCGGACACCAGCGAGAACACCGGTGTTCCGTCGAGTTCCTCCACGCGGCCCAGGGCCAGCGCGCGGTCAAGGACGTCCATCGGTATGCGGACGATCTTTCCCTCCTCCTCGCACAGCTGCGAGATGGCGTCGATCAGCTTCCACTGGGTGAACGGCAGGCAGACCACCACCTCGTCCACGACCCGCTCATGCAGCAGGGACTCGAGCCGCTCGAGGCGCCCCAGGTACGGCCAGCGCGTCGAGGTCGCGTACGCCGGGTCGTCGTCGAGGAACCCGATCACCTCCAGCCCGAGCGAGCGATGATCCTCGAGCTTGGCGGCGAACCCCTGCCCACGCGGTCCGCCACCCAGGACCAGCACGTAGCGGCGGTTGCGGCCGCGGCGCCGCAGCACCTCGAAGCCCCACCGCAGGGCGACTCTGCTCACGAGGGTTGCGACGTACTGGACTGGGAAGAGGAGGATGAGGAACAGGCGGCTGACGTCCGGGAGCTTGAACCAGAAGAGGGCTGCGAGGCTGCCCAGGACCATCATCGCCGTGGCCCCGAAGAGCGCGCCGGCCTCGGTTCGGATCGACCAATGGGCGCGGGGGCGGTACATCCCGTTCACCGCAAGGACCGCGACCCAGCCGGCGGCATAGACGGCGAGGAACAGGGGCGGCTCCGGCAGGGCGACGCGCCACACGCTCGTCCAATCGGGCCCGAACCGGACGGCCGAGACGACCACCGGCAGGCACAGGGCAACGACAGCGTCGACCAGCATCAGCAGCGCGCGCAGCTCGGACCCGTACCGTCGGATCATGGCGGGCGAAGGCTATCCCCCATGGAAGCGCGAAGGCTATGGTACCGAAGCGCTACAAGGCATCGAGGAAGGCTCGCCGAGCCTATCGGAATCCAAGGCGAGGCAGGTCGAGCACGAGCAGATCGGCGGGGATCGGCCGGCGGTAGGTGAACTCGCCCCAGGACTCCGCGGCCGCACCGGGCACCGGCTCGCATGTCCCGCATGACGCGACGATGTCGATCAGGGGCCGGGCGTGTCCGCTGCGGTTCCCGCCCTGGAGCAGCAGGTTGTCGAGTCGGTCGGTGGCCGTCTGGTCGCCGGCCCGCGCCGCCGCTAGCTCGGCAAGGCCGACGGTGGTCGGGTCGAAGGGCCCGGACATCGCGTCCGCCTCGAGCTCCGCGCGCGCGCTGGCGCTGCCGGTCCAGGCAGCGATGTAGAGGAGCGCAGCATGCGATTGGGTGCCGAGACCGGATGCCAGCTGTTCTGCTTCCGCGGTCTTCCCGGCGGCCAGAAGGATGCGGAACCCGAGGGCAGGGCCGGCGCCGGAGGCTGCCGCTGCAGCCGCCCGGGCGGCGATTGCCCTCAACACGGGACTCGCAGCCCAGTAGGGATCGGCAGGCAGTTCCGGGATCAGAACGATGGCATTGGCGAGGGCGGCGGCGGCGTCTGACTGGTCGCCCAGCCGGGCGTAGAGGGCAGCGGCAGCGACCGACACAAGCGCCTGCTGCCGCCCCAGGCGCATCGCCTGGTGCAGCGAGGCCGCGGCGGCGGCCTGTTCGCCCAGGTGGTACTGCACGGCCGCCAGGTCGAGCCACGCCTCCGGGAAGTCCGATGCGGCGGCCGCTCGGGTGAACGCGGTCTGCGCCAATGACAGGTCCCCTGTGGCCGCTGCCGTTATTCCCAGGGTGAACTGGTAAGGAGGCATGTTCGGATCGGCCGTCGCCGCGTCCCGGGCATCCGCAAGCGCGACGGCGCGGTGCCCGGCATTTGCGGCGTCGACCGCGGCAGCCTGTGTCACCGCCACCGATTCGCTCCACGAGCTGAACCCCAGAGCCGCGATGATCGCGAGCGGCAGGGCTGCCGCCATGGCGCGCCCTGCGGCCGGACGGCGTGTGACGAGCATCCGGCTCAGGCGCCGGTCGACCGGGGAGGTGCCGCTCGTGGCGTCCAGGAAGCCGACCGTCAGGGCGAGGGCGAACATGACGGCAGGGAAGTTGGGGTAGAAGTCGACCAGCTGGTGGCCGGCAAGGTATGCGAGCGCGAACAGCGCGCCCCAGCCGTAGCGCCGGCGGGTCGCATCCGGATCTCGCAACGCGCCCAGCACGAGCCACCCGAGAGCAACGAGAACGACCGCTCCTGCGATCGCGCCGACGACCCCGAACTCGGCCAGCGTCTGCAGGTAGATGTCGTGGGCGTGCGGGATGTAGACGTCCGACCCAGTCGTGCCGCTCGTGAACGCGATGCGGCGCGCCACCCAGGTTCCCGGACCAGACCCCACGACGGGTGACGACTCGAACATGCGGATCGCCGCGAGGAAGAGGGTGAGACGATCGCCTGAGGAGTCCAGGGCTCGAGCCACGATCGCTCGACCGAGCAGCAAGGCAACCGGCAAGCCCACGACGAACACGCCCACGATGGCACCTCGTTGGGCCCGCCGGCTCAGCATCCGCGATCCCGTGACCCGGGAGCTGGGCAGGAGCGTCAATACCGCGAGCACGGTTGCCAATCCCACGCCGACCCCCAGCCACGCTCCTCGCGACTCCGTGAGAAGCACAACCGCGGCGGTGAGCGCCAGCAGGAGACCCATCACCACCTGCCGAGCGCGCGTGGAGGCACCCATGTGGGCGAGCGCGGCCGGGCAGAGGAGCAGCATCATCGTCGCCACCGCACTCGGGTTGCCGTAGACCAACCCTTCGAATCCCGGCCTGAGCGGGGGCGCCGCCAGGTGCCCCAGGGCGGCCCACCAGGAGAGCCAGCGAGCCAGCACGACGACGACGTACTCCAGTCCGAGGGCAACGCACAGCAGCACCGCCAGCGCACCCATGCGCGCCCTGAACGCCTGGTGCGCCAGCAGCCGCACGAGGAGCAGATAGAGGGCCGTGCACAGAACCGCGTACGCGAGGTACTCGAGGCTGAGCCGCGGACTCCAGGAAGTCAGGGTGCTGATCACGAACGCCGCCAGGGCCGCGGCGAATGCGGGCCACAGCACGGTCCGGGGCCGCCACGAGCGGTCCCGCCACGTGGCCAGGAGCCAGGCGAGCATCGCCACCGCGATCAAGGCCAGGCTGGCCACCCGCCATTGGACGAGGTAGATGCCGATGAACGCGCCACCTCCCCCGAACGTGAGGTAGGCGACGCCGAGGACGATGCCTGCCCAGGCGAGCATGCCGACGGAATAACGCGTCACATCCGCGGTATTCACCCGACCCTCTGGCAATGACGGATTCACAGCGCCCTTCAGCGCCCCAACAAGATCACGGCACGGTCCGCCGGTCAACTCGAGAGTCTCGCGGTTAGTGGCAAGGTCTGCCCGGCGCGTCTGACGGCGCGTCGAACGGGTCGTAGGCCCGCGGATTGCGGCCCCGGGAGTCTATCGGGTGAGCCCTGCCGACCGGTACCATTGGTTGGGTTCGACGCTCGGCCATGCAGGTCGATCCTTGAGTCCGGGGTCCCCTGCCTGCGAGGACCCGGGGGCGCCGGAGTGAGAGTGGACGATCCGACCAGCGCACAACTGTCCGGAGCGAGCGCCGTCCGCACCGTCTGGCAGCGTCCCGTGGTGCAGAGGGCAGTGCACGACGGCCTGACGCTGGTCGGGTTGGTCGTGCTGCTTCTGCTCGTGCTCTGGTCGCCGGGCAGCGACGCGCGTGCGTACTGGAGTTTCAGTCCGGCCCAGCCCTACAGCGGCCTCGAGGGGGACTCGGGTGTCTTCATGTACAGCCCGGTCGCCGCCCTCGTGTCGCTGCCGTTCCACGTCCTGCCGTTCAACGCCTTCCGCCTGCTCATGATCGGCGTGGACATGGCGTGCCTGGTCTATCTGGCCGGACCGTGGGCCTTGGCCATGCTGGCGCTGTACCCGGTCACGTTGGACGTGTCGGCCGGCAACGTGCATCTCCTGCTTGCCGTGGCGATCGTGCTCGGGTTCCGCTACCCGGCGGCCTGGGCGTTTCTGCTCCTGACCAAGGTCACGCCGGGCGTGGGCCTGCTCTGGTTCGCCGTGCGACGCGAGTGGCGCTCACTCGCGGTCGCGCTCGGCGTAACGGCCGGCCTAGCGCTTGCATCGGCGGTCGTCACGCCCGGTTGGTGGGGGACATGGATCGCCACGCTCAGGGAGAGCAGCAACTGCTCGACCACCTGCCCTGTCGGGCCCGTCCTGCTCCCCATCCCCGTGCCGCCCCGGCTGATCGCGGCCGCGCTCATCGTCAGTTGGGGCGCCTGGACGGACCGCCGGTGGACGGTCCCGGTCGCGGCCATGCTGGCGCTCCCGGTCGTCTGGTGGATGAGCCTGCCCATGCTGCTGGCGATCATCCCGCTGGAGCGAGGCGGCCAGGCCCCGTCGTCGCCGACGGCCCCGGGTATCCGTCGCCCTTTCTGGCACATCATCGAGCGGTACCGTCGCGGCCAACCCCAAACAGCGCTGACGCGGACCCCCCCTCCGCCACACGCCTGATCGGCGCGAGCGATCCATGGCAACGGGGCAACAGGGAGACGGTGCGCCCGCACGTGCCCGCGGGCTCCATGCGATCCGGTTCACGTCGCACCTGGAGACGTGGCGCAAGGCGGTGCGTCACGCCCTGACCCTGGTCGGTGCAGGGGTGTTCATCCTCCTCGTCGTTGCGTCGCGCGGTGACGACATTCACACCTACTGGTCGGTGAACGCAGCCCATCCCTACCAGGAGCTCGTCGGGGAGCCAGCCGCCTTCCTGTACAGCCCGGTCGCCGCCCTGGTCGCGCTGCCGCTGCACCTGTTGCAGTTCGAGGCCGCCCGGATCCTCTTCATCGGGCTCGACATGGCATGTCTCGTGTACCTCGCCGGCCCGTGGGCACTCGCACTCGTGGCCCTCTATCCAGTGACGCAGGAGATCTCGTTCGGCAACATCGAGCTCCTCATGGCGGCTGCGATCGTGCTCGGGTTCCGCTATCCCGTCGCATGGTCGTTCATTCTCTTGACCAAGGTCACCCCGGGCGTGGGCCTGCTCTGGTTCGCCGTGCGACGGGAATGGAGTCGATTGGCGCTGGCGCTCGGGGCGACCGCTGCGTTGGCGGCCGTCTCAGCCGTTCTGGAGCCAGCCTGGTGGCCGGCCTGGGCCACGACGTTGCTTGCCAGCGCCAGGCATGGGGTGTCAGGAGTCGACCTGCTGCCCGTGCCCCTAGCGGTTCGGTTGCTCGGGGCCGCAGCGTTGGTGGTGTGGGGAGCGCGGACGGACCGACGCTGGGTAGTTCCGGTTGCCGCAACGCTGGCGGTGCCGGTCGTTTGGTGGGCGACGCCGTCGATGCTCATCGCGGTCGTGCCGCTGGTGCGGCCTCGCGTACGTGAGACGCTTGCCCGTGGCCAGCCGCCCGGGTGAGGGCGCCCGGCTGGTACGTTCGAACCACCGTGGACCACCAGTGTTGTTGCTAGGCTGCGCGCCAGTGAACACTGCTGCGTCTTCACAGTCCCCCACCGAATCCGTGTCAAGCGGAATGGCCATCGCTCCGGGTTCGAACTTGGCCGGGATCCTTCGCCACGCATGGTCCAGCGCCCCGCTGACGATCCTCGCGACCTGGGCGGGCTCCCGGCTGCTCGTGATCGTCGTCGCTGCCGTGACTGAGTCGTTCGTGACTCGCAACCCGCGCCTCACGGGTGGGTCAGGCGGCCCAGTACTGACGAGCCTCACGAGCTGGGATGGCTGGTGGTACCTGGGGATCGCTCGGAGCGGCTACCACGCGGCACCGATCAGCGGGCAGTACCACGACTACGCCTTCTTCCCGCTCTACCCGGCGCTGGTCCGTCTGCTCTCACTCGCCACGCCGGCGTTCGATGGCCTGATCGCGGTGCTGCTCTCGAATGTGCTCTTCCTGGTCGCCCTGTGGCTGCTGTACTGGCTAACCGCGGAGGTACTGGACGAGGAACGGGCGCTCTGGTCGTGCGTCCTGCTGGCCGTCTTCCCGTTCAGCTGGGTCTTCTCGATGGCGTACGGCGAGAGCCTCTTCCTGGCGTTGAGCCTGGGATCGCTGCTCGCCGCGGAGCGCGGACGCGCGGGCTGGGCCGCAATCCTCGCCTCGCTCGCGGGCCTCACCCGGCTGCCGGGCGTGCTGCTCGTGGTGCCGCTGGCGCTGATCCTGTGGCGGCGCGTCCGTGACCGTCGAGCGCTAGCGTGGCTAGCCTTGGTTCCGCTGGGCGCTGCGCTGTTCGGCGTCTACGTGGCCGGTCTGACGGGAAGCGCCGCCGCGATCGGGATTGCCCAGGATGCGTGGGGACGAACCGGAGCTGGCGCGGCCGCGGCGGCGGGCCAGAGTCTGGGTGCCAACCTCGACCCGATGCTCGTCACGTTCCTCGTGACGCTGCTCGCCTACGTCTTTCTGCTGGTCTACCTCCGGCCCGACCGGATCCCGCTGGCGTACGCCTTGATCCCGATCCTCACGTTGCTGACGGTGCTCGCCAGCGGCAACCTGCAGTCGATCGGACGCCTTGGCATGGTGGCGTTTCCATTCGCCTGGATCTTGGCCGGGCGACGAAGCCGGTGGTTCCGGATCGCCTGGCCGGCGGTATCCCTGGTGCTCCTCGCGGCGTTGAGCGTGGAGATCTTCGCGGGGTGGTACCAGCCGTGACGGCGGCTGCCGAGCGAGGACACGCGCTGCCGCGCGCGCCATGGATCCCCGATCCTTTGCGCATCGCGATCGTCCTGTTCGTGGTGGCGTTCGTCGCGCGGGTCGTGACCGCGCTGCCCTTCTTCGCGCCCGGGTACCCCGACTCGGTCTACTACCTCGCCACGGCCCGGGAGATCGTCGCCGGGCACGGCTTCACCATGCCGTATATCTGGGCGTTCGTGGACACCGGCGGGCACCTGCCCCCCGCTGGCGTGCTGCCGATCCCGTCGAACGAGCACTGGATGCCGCTCGCCTCGATCGTCGAGGTGCCGTTCATCTGGGTGCTGGGCCCGACCTACCTGGCCTCCTGCCTGCCGTTCTGGATCCTGGCCGCGCTCGGAGCGTCGATCACATACTTGCTGGGGATCGACGCCGGGCTGGGTCGGCGGACCTCGATCGCGGCCGGGCTGCTGATGGCGATGCCGGGAGCGGTGGCGCCCTATATGTCGCAGCCGGACAACTTCTCGCTCTACCTGGTGCTTGGCGTCGCGGCCATGTGGCTGTGCGTCCGGGGCGCCGCCGGGAACCGGCGGGCGTTCGCGCTCGGGGGCGTGGTGGTGGGTCTCGCGATGCTGGCTCGCACCGACGGCGTTCTGCTGGGCGTGCCGTTCATCGTGGCGTTCCTGGCGGAGCAGTGGCCACGGTGGCGAGGGCGAGCGTCGGCCACACCCGCCCGGATCGGCTGGATCGCCGCCATCGCCTGCTTCGGCCTGTTCCTGCTGGTCATGACCCCCTGGTGGATCCGCGACTACTCGATCTTCGGCTCGATCTCGCCGTCCTCCTCGAGCGGCCGCATCCTCTGGATCCGCACCTACGAGCAGCTCTTCAGCGTGTCCGATCAGACGACGCCGGCGACCTTCTTCGCCCAGGGTCTGGGCCCGCTGATCGCCAGCCGGATCGGGGGGCTGATCGTGGCGCTTGAGGTCTTCGTCACGCAGCCGCTCCTGATCGTCCTGATGCCGTTCATGTTGTGGGGCGCGTGGCTGCAGCGCCGCAACCTGACGTTCCGGCCGTGGATGGTGTACGGGCTCACGTTCCTGGTGTTCGCCGGGCTGGTGTTCGCGGTGCACCTGCCGTACGGGATGGCGCTCCACTCCGAGATGGCGCTGGCACCCCACGGTTACCTGCTGTCCGTGGTCGGGATCGGCGCCGCCGTGCGCTGGGTTGCCCTCCGTCGCCCGCACTGGGACGCAGCGCGCGCGACGCGCAACTTCACCGCGATCACGGTTGGCCTGGTGTGGGTTGTCGGCGCGGTCGCGACGTTGCTGCTCGCGGGGGCGTGGCGCCACGAGGCAGACTACCGCACGGCGCTGCTCTCAGAGCACCCGGTCCCTGCCACGGACCGGCTGATGAGCGCCGACCCCGGCGCGTACTGGTATCGCTGGGGTATCACCGGCGTGCCGACGCCGAACGATCCGCTGCCGGTCGTGGAGAAGGCCGCTGCGCTGTACGGCGTGCGCTGGCTGATCCTGGAGAAGGACCAGCTGGTGCCGTCGCTGCGACCGGTGCTGGCGGGCCAGGTCCAGCCGTCGTGGCTCTCGAGGCCGCTGGCGGTGGTGCCGGCCGCTCCCTCGGACACGGGGCCGGATGCCACGCTTCCGCAGGCAGCCCTCTACGCCGTATGCCTGTCGCCGGGGGATGCGCGATGCGGGCCGTGACCGACGTGCAGCCTTCATCCATCCGCAGGCCCTTCGTCCATCCGCAGGCCCTTCGTCCATCCACAGGGCCGGCACGTACCCTCGGCGCCGCTTTCACCCGGGGCACGCTATCGCCGATTCCGCGCCTGTTCCCTGCGGTCCGCGACCCGGGGATCGGGAGGCTGCCGCGGATCGGGGGCCGCCGTTGAGCGGAAGCTTTCAGCGTGTACACTTCGAGAACCGGGAGGTGTACCGTTGGACGTCGGCGTGAAGGAGCTTCGAGACCACCTGCGCCAGTGGCTGGAGGCGGTCCAGCGCGGCGAGGAGATCACCGTGACCGAACGCGGCAAGCCGGTCGCTCGGCTGGTTCGTGCGTCCGGGCCCAGCGCCTACGAGCGGTTGGTGGCCCAGGGAGTGATCACCCCGGCAAAGCGACCGAAGCGACCATCCAGCTCGTACCCTCAAGTGATGGTGAAGGGATCCCTGTCCGACATCGTGCTCGAGCAGCGCGGATGAACGCCTACTTCGACACCTCCGCGCTGGTCAAACTGTTGGCTCCGCAGGAGGCGGGGAGCGACCTCGCAAGGGCGATGTGGGACTCCACGGACCTGGCGTTCACGAGTCGCATCGCCTACGTGGAGGCACGGGCGGCGCTGGCAGCCGGCAGTCGCTCCGGGCGCATGGCGGGCACGGATCAGCGGGAAAGCGGACGAGCCCTGGAGGAGTTCCTCCAGGCGATGGACCTCATCGACGTCACCCCTGAGATCGTGCGGGCTGCCGGCGACCTCGCCGAGGCGCACGGCCTCCGCGGGTACGACGCCGTTCACCTTGCCTCGTTGCTGACGCTCGACCCTGACGATACCGTGCTCATAACCTGGGATCGGGATCTCGCCTGGATGGGGTATGCCTCGGGGCTCGACCTGGCCGGGATCCCGCTGGAATGAGCGCGGGCGCGGGCGCGGCCACACGGGCTCGGCCACTGACGCCGGTCGCTCGGCGGCCTGCAGCCCCCGCGGAGCAGTTGACTCCGAGATGTGACTCAACATAGCGTCAAGCGGAGCACAGGGAACTGATGGACGAGCAGGCGGCCGAGACCGCTTCGAGGGCACTGCAGGTACCTCCACGGAGGGTCCGTCCTTGACACCGCCGCTACCGGAGCTGACCGCGGAGCAGATGCGGGCGTATCTGGGCGAGGTCGGCGAACGCCTCCAGGTCAAGGGCGTCACCGGTGAAATCGTTCTCGCAGGCGGGGCAGTCATGGTGATGACCCTGCATGCGCGCGGCGGTTCACGCGACATCGACGCGGTGTTCACCCGAGAGCCCGAGGCTGTCCGCGAGGCAGCGGCCGCGGTGGCAGCGGCACGCGGCCTGCCAGTCGTTTGGCTCAACGACCACGTCAAGGAGTTCGTCGCACCGGACGCACCGACGGTCGCTCTGTTCGAGGTCCCTGGGCTGCGTGTGCGCACGGTCCGCCTCGACTACCTCTTCTACATGAAGGCGTGGGCTGGGGATCCGATCGATCAGCGAGACCTGCGCGCCATCGCGAAGGCACTGGGCGTACACGACGAGCAGGAGGCCTACGAGATCGTGCGCCGCTACTCATCCGGCGAGGTCTCGGAGGAGATTCAGATCCTGCTCGAGAGCCTCTTCGAATGACCACCGCGTATCGGGCCCAGACGACGGTCGACACGATGGCCCGGATCGCCGCAGGAGTCGATCCGTGGATCGCGTACCGCGACTTCCTCGAGGACTGGACGTATCTGCCCGAGTCTCGCCCAACGCTCGTCGCGCATCCGCCGCGTTTCTCTGACGAGGGCCAGCGCCGATGGGCCGCCCTTCTGGCTGCCTCGGTCGAGGCGCTCTGCGCCCGGGACGGGCTTCGCGCGCCTGCCTGGACGCGACACCGCGAGTTCCGTTTGAGCGAGCCCTGGTACCTCTACGAGGGGTCCGGGCGGATCCGGGCGTGGCTCCGCGAGACGACGCCCGCCGCGTTCGCACGACGCAACATCTGGAGCGGCAACCGGGTTCTGAGACGGACCTGATGTGGCACCCGCGCATGGTGGGCGAGGGCGTCGCCCAGCCGGATCGTCCGGCGCCACAGGGCCGATCACGGTCGTTCGCGTCCACCGCCGCCGTCCCCATCGGCCTGTACCTGCTCGCCCTCGTCATCCGCGCGGTGCTGGCCGTGCTGACACCGGACCCCGCCTACCCGGATCCCGCCTACTACGTGGACATCGCGCGCAACCTGGCGGCCGGGAAGGGCTTCACCGAGAACTTCCTCTGGACGTTCATCGACGTGGGGGGGCGGATCCCGGCCAACCCGCACCTCCCGGTGCCCAGCAACGCCCACTGGGCGCCGCTCGCGTCGATGGTCCAGGTGCCGTTCATCTGGCTGTTCGGCCCGACGCAGCTCGCTTCGCTGCTGCCGTTCGCGCTGGTCGGCGCACTCGCCGCGCCCCTCGGCTGGGCGATCGCGCGCGACGCCGGAGCGTCGCCGCTGGTCCAGGTCGGGTCCGGGATCCTGGGTGCCGTGCCGGGGTTGACCACCGTCTTCATGGCCCAGCCGGACAACTTCGCGCTGACCATGGTGCTGGGCGGGACGGCACTGTGGCTCACCTCGCGCGGGCTGCGGGGGCACGCGCGCTCGTTCGTGGCCGCGGGACTGCTGATCGGGCTGGCGACGCTGGCCCGCACCGACGGGATCCTGCTGGCGGCCGCCCCGGCCGCGGCATTCGCGTGGGACCGCTGGCGGGCCTGGCGCACGGCACGGGTGGCGCCATCACTGCCTCCGGGCGCGCCCGCGGGAGCGGGCCACCCCGGCCAGGCGCCCGCATCGCCTCGACCGGGCGCGCCGGCCATCCCGTTCGTCGCGGCCGTGGGATGTGCCCTCGCCTTCCTCGTGGCGGTCGGGCCGTGGTGGATCCGCCAGCTGGCCGTCTTCGGCAGCATCTCGCCGTCGACCGGGTACGGGATCCTGTGGCTCCGCTCCTTCGCCGAGCTCGACAGCGTCACCGCGCCGCGCACGCTTGCGGCGTTCCTGGCGCAACCGCTGGGCGCACTGGTGGGCAGCCGCGTGGCCGGGTTCGCGGCGGCGATCGGGATCTACCTCGCGCTGGTGTGCGCGATCTTCCTGGCGCCGTTCGCGGCCGTCGGGTGGTGGATCCGGCGGCGATCGACCGAGACGGGGCCGTGGCTGGTAGCCGCCGTGGTCCTGCTGCTGTTCTCGGGGCTGCTCTTCGCGATCCACGTCCCGAACGGCATGTTCCTGCACGCGAGCGTATCGCTGGCGCCGGTCACGTACTGGCTCGCGATGGAGGGGATCGTGGCGGTCGGGGGCTGGATCGCGGCGCGGCGCCGAGCCTGGGACGGCGGCCGTCTGGCGCGCCTGCTCAGCGTGGCCGTGCTGGCCCTCGTGATCGCGGGATCCGCGCTCGCGGCGGCGTCGGTGCGCGCCGGCTGGGAGTCGACGCTGGCCGAGCGCGCGCAGCTGACGGCGGCGATCGACCGGCTCGCCGTCCCGGGTGACCTGCTGATGT
>JAJYGO010000361.1 GCA_021785115.1 Chloroflexota bacterium
CGACACGGTCCGGGGCGTGGGCTACCGGCTGCGCGAGGCGCGGCCGTGATCCCCCGGTCGCTGCGTGCTCGGCTGCTGGCGGCGTTCGTGGCCGTCGCGGCCGCGGCGCTGGGCACCGTCGGCGCGGCGGTCCTGCTCGTGGGCCCCAGCTACTTCTCGGAGGCGATGGGCCACGTCCCGGGCGACCCGATGGGCGAGGCCATGGCAATGGCCACCCAGATGGCGTTCATCGACGCGATGCGCCGGGCGCTCCTCGCGGCCACGGTCATCGCGGTGATCACGGCAGCCGTCGTCAGCGTTGCCGTCGCCGCACGGATCGCTCGGCCCGTCACCCGCCTCGCCGACGCGTCGCGGCGGATCGCCGCCGGCCACTACGCCGAGCGGGTGGAGACCGACGAGCCCGGGGAGATCGCCGACCTCGCGGCGTCGTTCAACGACATGGCGGCGTCCCTCGAGGCCACCGAGCGGAGGCGGCTCCAGCTGGTCGGCGACGTGGCGCACGAGCTGCGCACGCCGCTGGCGACGCTGGACGGCTACCTCGAGGGACTCGAGGACGGCGTGATCCAGTCGAGCCCCCAGACGTGGCACCTGCTCCGCGCCGAGACCTCGCGGCTGACGAGGATGGTCAACGAGCTCGCCGAGCTGTGGCGGGCCGAGGCGCACCAGCTGCCGCTGCGCACCGAGGAGATCGACGCGGCCGAGGTGGCTCGGGAGGTCATTGCCCGGTTCGCGCCGCAGGCCGACGCGCGAGGGATCGGGCTGGCCGCTCCCGCCGGCCGCCTGCCAGTCATGGCCGACCGCGACCGCGTCGCCCAGATCGTCTCGAACTACCTCTCGAACGCGCTCCGGTACGCGCCGGACAACTCGTCGATCGAGGTCGCGGCGGAGGTGGCCTCCGGGGCCGGCAGGCTCCGGGTCACCGACCAGGGCCAAGGGCTCGCCGCGGACCAGCTCGAGGCCGTCTTCGAGCGCTTCTACCGGGTCGATCCGGCCCGCACGCGATCCGCCGGTGGCGCTGGCATCGGCCTTGCGATCGTCCGCGCCCTGGCCAACGCGATGGGGGGCCGAGCGTGGGCCGAGAGCGCCGGCCTCGGCATGGGGGCCACGTTCCTTGTGGAGCTCCCTGCGCCCTGATTGCACGCTCGGCGGACGCAGCCCCCGCTCGCTTGACCGAGTCTCGGCCAGGCCCGAATCTTGCTCATTAGCGAGGGCATCATCCGGAGCGTCGAGATCGGCCCCTCCCGCTGAGTGGCCTCGAGGGCGTCCGTCGTCTCACGACCGATCACCAGACCAGATGGGCAGGGAACGCATGGAGACGCAACGCCGCGGAAACGGGCATGCCTTCGCAACGCGCGCCGTGCGCGCCGGAGCAGAGCCGGATGAGGTCACGGGGGCCGTCTCCCCGCCGATCTACCAGACCTCGACCTACGCCCAGGACGGCGTCGGCCGCCCGCGGCGGGGATACGAGTACGCGAGGTCCCAGAACCCCACGCGCGAACGCCTCGAGCGCGCCGTCGCGGACCTCGAGGGCGGGCGCCACGGGATCGCGTTCGCGTCCGGCTCCGCGGCCACCGCGGCCATCGCCCAGCTCGCGGGCCCCGGCAGCGAGATCCTCGTGGGCGATGACGTCTACGGCGGCACGTTCCGGTACCTCGAGCGCGTGCACAAGGCCGGCGGTGCCGCGACGACGCGATATGTCGACCTGGCGGGCGGCGCCGTTGAGGCCGTCCTGGGAGCGAGGCACGGCCGGACGCGGCTCGTGTGGGTCGAGACGCCGTCCAACCCGCTGCTCAAGGTGGTCGACATCTCCGCGGTTTCCTCGCTCGTCCGCGACTCGGGCTCGCGAGAAGACCGACCGCTTCTTGTCGTCGACAACACGTTCGCATCGCCGGCGCTCCAGCGCCCCCTGGAGCTCGGCGCGGACATCGTCCTCCACTCGGCCACGAAGTACCTCGGGGGCCACTCCGACACCGTCCTGGGGGTCGTCGTGGTGAGCGACGACGGCCTCGCTGATCGCCTCCGGTTCATCCAGAACGCCATGGGCGCCGTGCCTGGGCCGCTTGACTGCTTCCTCGTCCTGCGCGGCCTCCGCACCTTGCCGCTCCGGATGGCCCGGCATTCCGCGAACGCCAACCTGGTGGCGGAGCTGTTGGCGCGACGCGCGGACGTGGCGTGGGTCAGCTACCCGGGCCTGCGCGACGGGCGGCACGCGCACCCGGGCGCCGCCATCGCGGCGCGCCAGATGCGCCACGCGGAGACCGGCGAGCCGGCCTTCGGGGGGATGATCTCGTTCATCCCCGCCTCCGGCGGTCGTGCGGGCAAGTCTGCGCCCGAACGGGCGACTGCTTTCTGCGAGGGGACCCGCCTGTTCACGCTCGCCGAGTCGCTCGGGGGGGTCGAGTCCCTGGTCGAGCTCCCGGCCGCGATGACCCACATGTCGGTGGCCGCCTCGTCGCTGGCGATCGACCCGGCGCTGGTGCGGCTGTCGGTGGGGGTCGAGTCGCCCAACGACCTGCTCCGGGACATCGCCAGCGCCCTGGATCGCGCCTGAGCCGAACGGGCCCCCGGATCCGCTCTCGCCGGACTCAGCGGCACCCAGCAGGGTTCTCAGCCGCGAGGCCCGAGGCAAGCCTTGAACTGGGCTGGGACGCCGGCATTCTCAGCCGTGCATTACCAGCGCCTCATCCCGCGTTCATCTGGCCAGACGAACGTGACGGCCGTGGACATCCTCGGCTACCTGCTCATCGCCGTCGGCGCGCTCGTCCTCCTCGACCTGGTCGTGGGGGGCGGCGCGGCGACCAGGTCGTGCGCGGGGGCAGCCGCGGGCGTCATGACGCACCCGGCGACCTGGTTGGTGGTCGTGCTGCTCGCGGTGATCCTCCTCGCGGGGTTCGGAGCCGTCGCATGGCGGTGATCGGCGGTCGCGGCAAGGTGTCGGTTGAGGACGCGCAGACGGTCGAGATCCTGGTCGCCAATGGGTACCACCCCAGCCTGGTCGAGGTGGCGGCCGACACCCCGATCAGGCTCGTGTTCCACAGGGTGGACGCCCACGAGTGCTCGGACCGCGTCGTGTTCTCGGAGCCGCGCCTCGTCAGGCACCTGGCGCCGGGCGCGACCACCGTGGTCGACCTCCCCGCGGCGGGGCCGGGGGAGGTCCGGTTCACGTGCGGCATGGGCCGCTACCGCGGGCGCATCGTCCGCCGCGCGGGTTCCGGCCACCACAGGGGCGGTGGCGGCCGCGGTCCCTGGCCCTGGGCGATCCTCCTCTCGGCACTCGTCCTCCTGCTGGGCGCGTCGGTCCTCGCCGGCGCACCGGTCCTCGCGACCTGGCTCGCCGCGGCCCTCGCGAGCCTGGTGACGGCGCTGACCGTCCTCCGGACTGCTGCGGCGCCGCGCCGCGCCGCCGAACGCCGCTGAGGCCAACCGGTGCCCTTCGTCATCGACATCGACCCGGTCGCGTTCCGGGTCGCGGGTGTGGACATCCGCTGGTACGGCCTGACGCTGGTCCTCGCGATGCTCGTCGCCTCTGCGGTCGCCGACCACGAGGCCCGCCGCCGGAGGCTGCCGGGGGGGGTCGTCGCCGACGCCGTGCTCTGGGTTGCCGTGGCGTCCCTCGCCGGCGGGCGGCTGCTCTACGCCCTGCAGAACGGCCTTCCCGACCTCGCCGCGCACCCCGTCCACCTCCTCATGGTGTGGACCGGCGGGCTGTCGTTCTACGGGGGCCTGGTCGCCGGGGCGTCGGCTCTGGTCGTCTTCGCGCGTCGGCGAGGCGTCGGCTGGATGAGCGCCCTTGACGTGGCGGCGCCGGCCGCAGCCGTCGGCCAGGCGATCGGCCACGTCGGGTGCCTCATCGGCGGCGACTCCGCCGGCATCCCGACGACGGTCCCGTGGGCCGTGATCTACCGAAACCCGGCGGCGATGGCGCCGCTGGGCACGCCCCTCCACCCGACCCAGGCCTACGAGGCAATCGCGCTGCTCGGCCTGTTCGTCGTGCTCTGGACCCTCCGCCGCCAACCGTTCATGGTGCCGGGCGCCTTGGCCGCCGCCTACCTCGTCGGGCTGGCGTCCATCCGCTTCGTGCTGTTCTTCCTGCGCGACGAGCCGAGCGTCCTGCTCGGCCTCAAGACGGCGCAGCTGATCGGGATCGCGATCGGCATCGCCGGGATCGGCCTCGCCGTCTTGGCGAGGCGTCGCGCCCGTCTCGTCAACTCCCCCTCAGCGCGCTTGGAGGCAACCGCATGATCACCAACGCCGACGACACGGCCCATCGGTCCGGGAGCCGGCCGCGGTGGCTGCTCCCGGCGATCGCGGCGGCCGCCGTCGCTGCGGCGCTCCTCTACCTCGGCGTCCTGACGCCGGAGTCCCTGCTGACGATCGGGCTGTTCGGGGGCATGATCGGCATGCACCTCTTCGGCCACGGAGCGCATGGCGGCCACGGAGGGCATGCGGGGCACGCGGGCGAGAATGCGTCGGCCGACCCTGGCCAGGCGCCCGTGAGCGAGGTCGACGCTCCGCCGAAGCACAGCGGCGGCTGCCACTGACACGGCGCCCGCAGGCAAGTCGCCGATCGGCGGTACGGGCTTTTCGGGGCGCTCACGCCTGGCGTGACCCGCCGCGGTCCTTGAGGCCGGACCGCACGGCGCCGGGCATCCTCAGGAAGCGAACGGACAGCGCCCGAGGCGCGAGCTCGTGGGCGGGGCGACCGCCACGGGGACCGGCCGCACCGGCTCACCCGGCCAGCCGACGTAGCGATGCGGCGTGTCGAGGAAGGCGGCGTAGCAGCGTGGGCAGCAGAAGTGGAAGCGCCGCCCCTCGGCCACGGCACTCGCGACCGCCCCGCCGGACTCGATCTCCATCCCGCAGACTGGGTCCAGCAGCAGGTCCCCCATGTAGAGTGCACCTCCATGGCTCCGCCTTGGGTCGCCGGGATCGTTGCTCCGGAGGCTTAGCCCGAGGTGAAGCGGCGCTGAGACGTGCACGGCCAGGCGGTCCGGCTGAGCCTCCGCGCCCCCGGTGCCGACCAGTGGCCGGGCCTGCCGTGTCGGCGTGGCCCGCGGCGGGATGCCGTGGGGATTGGGATCCCTGATCACCGTGTCGTGGCAGGCCTGGCTGCAGAAGTAGCGGTCAGGAGAAGCAGCGGGTCAGCCTACTCGCGGCCGGTGGTCGCGGCCGCATCCTCGCGGCGAATCTCTATCCCGCAGACCGGGACCAGCCGAACCCCATGACGCCCATCGCTCGGGTCCTCATGAGGGGGTGTGCGACACGGGCCGTCTGCACATTCGTCAGCCGATGCAGCCGGCGGGCACGGCTTCGGGCTCGCACCTGCTGACGGCCTCCGGACCAACGTCCCCATGCAACGCGGGCCGGCATGGCGGATCTCCTCACCTGCCGCTCAGCCCAGGATCACGGGGGGCTCACCCCGAAGGGGCAGGATCGTGTCGAGGACGAATCGGACAACACGAGGCGGAGGCCGCGCCATGAATCCCGACAACCACATCACCACGACCGATCGGCGGCTGCCGCCTCCGACCCTGAGCCGCCTGCGAAACGCGGGAAGGACCGTCTCCCGCGACCAGGAGGACCTTCGCGGGCGGGTCGTCAGGGACCCGACCGGCCAGAAGGTCGGCCGCATCGAGCACCTCCTCGTCGACGATGCCGTGGGGAGAGTTCGGTTCCTCGAGATCGCGTCCGGGGGATGGCTCCACCTCGGCGAAGCCAGGTCGTTCGTGCCGGTCGAGGCGATCGAGCGGATCACGAAGGACGACGTCTTCATCAGACCGACCCTCGAGCGGGTCGTCGAGCCGGCCAGCAAGGACCCTGGCCCTGTCGACGGCGACGCGCGGTCCTTCCTCGACCCGTACCCGCCCTTCGCGTACGAGGACGCCGAGTGGGTCGCCCCCTGGATCTCGAGCTGGCCGAGCACGAGGCGGTGGAACCGGCCCCGGTAGACGCTGTCCGGCGGCGCAATCGACGCAGGGACGCGTGGGGCCACGCGCTCGATCGGGCGCTTGAAGCGCCACATCGGTAGTCGCTGGGCGAGAGGACTGGCCCGATCGGCGAGTCCGACCCCTGCCTCGCGCGATGTGCGCGACACGGCGCGGTTGGCCTCGCCGGGGCGCGCTCCAGCGCTCGGCGCTCGACGGGCTTCCTCATCGACGTTTCAGGCGTGTTTAACGGCCAGCTCACGCGTCGCCTGCAGGCTGATGACTGACCAATCAGTCAGCTAGGACATGCCGATGGCACCCCACATCACGGCCGACCGCCTGCTCGATGCCGCCGCCGAGGTGTTCGGCGCGCGCGGCTACCACGACGCTCGCGTGAGCGAGATCGCCCGCGCGGCCGGTGTCGCCCAGGGAACCGTCTATCTCTACTTCGAGAGCAAGGAGCGGCTCTACGAGGCGGTCCTGGAGCGGTTTGCCGAGGCAGTGCGAGGCGTCGCCGCGAGAATCCGCTGGGATGACATCCGGTCCACCGTCGACCTGCGTGACAGGTTCGCGGACCTCTACACCGCGACCTTCGAGCTGTGCGCGCGGAACCGCGGCGTCGCGGGGCTGGTGCTCGGCGGGCCGCCTGTCGGGCGCAGCAGCGAGATCCGCGCGCGGCTGATCCGCGACACCGAGCGGATCTCGACGGCCTACCTCGAGGCGGGGGCTGCGAGCGGGCTTCTCCGCCCGCTGTCCGCCGCCCCCATCGCCCGGGCCATCGTCGGCCTCCTGGTCCATACCGCGACCTGGACGATCGTGACCGAAGGGCGGACGTCCGACCTGTGCCGGCTGGCCGAGGAGCTGCTCGACTTCGAGCTGTACGGCCTGGTCGCACCCAGCCAGCTGCCGCCGGGCGACGCCCCGTCCGCCGCGGCCGGCGAGGCGCCGGCCGCCACCGCATTGCACTCTCCCGAGGTGTGACCATGGACCGCTTCTTCACCGCCCTCGGCCGCCTGGCCGTCGCCCGGCGGTGGCTTGTCGTGGGGACATGGGTCGGGATCCTCGCCCTCGGCGGCGTCTTCGCCCCGCGCCTCCAGGAGGTTTTCGCCCGGCAGTTCGTCACGGGCAACACTGGCGACTCGCAGGCCGCTGCGGACCTGGTGGCATCCGAGTTCACCAGTCGCAGTCCGTTCGAGGAGCAGCTCGTCATCACCAGCGACAAGCGGACCGTGGATGACCCTGCCTACCGCGAAGCGGCGCAATCAGTGATGCGCACCGTCCAGGCGACAGGGCTCGTGACCAGCGTGGACGGCTATTACGCCTCTGGCGACCGTCGGCTCGTCAGCGCCGACGGCTATTACGCCTCTGGCGACCGTCGGCTCGTCAGCGCCGACGGCCACACCACCTACATGCTCCTCAACCTGCGCTCCACGACGCACTCGGACGGCATGAACGCGTCCGGCCGGCTCATCGACGTGGTGTCCGCCACACAGACCCCCGCCTGGCTCCATGTGTATGTCACCGGCACTGAGGCGATCCACGCCGACATCACGTCCGCCAGCCAGAAGAGCCTCGCCGAGGCCGAAGCGGTGGGCCTTCCCGTTGCCGCCGTGGTTCTCGTCCTCGTGTTCGGGGCCCTCGTGGCGGCGAGTCTTCCCCTCGTCATCGGCCTGATCGCGATCGTCGTTGCCCTGGCACTGGCCTTCGCGGTCGGCCAGCTCATGGACCTCTCGGTCTTCCTCGAGAACTTCACCACGATGCTCGGCCTCGGTCTCGGGATCGACTACTCGCTGTTCCTGCTCAGCCGCTTCCGAGTCGAGCGACGGGCGGGACGGCCGGTTGAGGTGGCAGTCGTCGAGACCGTGCGCCACGCCGGCAAGGCGGTCGCCTTCTCAGCGTTCGCGGTGACCATCGGTCTGCTGGCGCTGCTCGCCGCCGGCGAGCCGACGGTCATGTCGATGGCCATCGGTGGGGTGCTCGTCGCGCTGGTGGCCGTGGCCGCCGCCCTGACCCTCCTGCCGGCGCTGCTGACGCTGCTGGGCGACCGGATCGAGTGGCCGGCAGGCTTGGCGCGGCTCGTGGGGCGCACGCACCGTGGCGGCTTCTGGGCGAGCTGGGCGCACGCGGTCATGCGCCGGCCGGTGCGGTTCCTGGCGGCGGGCCTGGCCGTGATCGCCCTGCTCGCGTGGCCAGTCTTCTCGCTCCAGACCGGGTCGCTCGGGGTCAAGCTGCTGGGCAGCAACGCCCAGAGCCGGCAGGGCTACGAGGTCATGGCGCGCGACTTCGGACCGGGCGTCATCGCGCCGGTCCAGGTCGTCATCGACGCCCCGGGCGGGGTCGGCCAGCCGGCCACCCTGACCGCCCTGGATGCCCTGACCCGGGCGATCGAGGCCGATCCCCACTTCAGCGGGGCGACGAGTCTCACCAATCTCGACCCGAGCCTCGGCCTCGCGGCGTACCAGGCCATGTACGCGGACGGCTTCGCGGCGGTGCCCGCGACGCTCCGGCCGGCAGTCGGCCAGGTCGTCAACCTCGACCGCGGCAGCAACGTGACCGTCGTGCTGGCCTACCTCCGCGACGACCCCGGCTCGGCATCGGCGCGGGACGCCGTCCGCACTCTCCGCGGCGAGATCGTGCCGGCCATTTCAGGCCTGCGCGGCGACGCCGTCCTCGTGGGCGGCACGACCGCCATCGAGATGGACGCCGTCGACGCGCTCTACGCTCGCCTCCCGCTCGTCGTGGGGATCATCCTCGCCGCCACGTTCGTGCTGCTGCTCGTGCTGTTCCGCTCGATCCTCATCCCGCTCAAGGCGGTCGTCATGAACCTGCTCTCGGTGGGCGCCGCCTACGGGCTGCTGGTGCTCGCCTTCCAGCGCGGCTACGCGGCCGGCGTGCTCGACTTCACCTCGATGGGCGCGGTCAACTGGATCACCCCGGTGCTGCTGTTCGGTGTGCTGTTCGGGCTGTCGATGGACTACGAGGTGTTCCTGCTGAGCCGGATCCGCGAGCTCCATGACCGCGGCCATGGCAACGTCGACGCCGTGGCGACCGGGCTCGAGCGGACCGGCGGCGTGATCACCGGCGCCGCGGCGATCATGGTCGTCGTCTTCTCGGCGTTCACGCTGTCGTCGATCCTGGCCGTCAAGGAGGTCGGCTTCGGCCTCGCCGCCGCGGTGCTCGTCGACGCGACGGTCGTCCGGATCGTCCTGGTCCCGGCAACGATGCGCCTCCTCGGCGACTGGAACTGGTGGCTCCCCGCCTGGCTCGATCGGATCCTGCCGGAGGTTGCCCTCGAGCTCGATGTTGCCGGCGACCCAGATGGCGCCAGACAGGTGGGTGCGTAGACTGGACCTCTGAGCAGCGGAGGGTGCGTCATGGTCGCGGTCCTGGTCGTCGTCATCGTCTTCGTGGTGGGGCTGCTCTTGATCGTGCGGATGTACAACGGCGTCGTCCGCATGCGCAACCAGGTCGACCAGGCCTGGTCCCAGATCGACGTCCAGCTGAAGCGCCGCCACGACCTGGTCCCGAACCTGGTGGCCGCGGTGAAGGGCTACATGGGCTTCGAGCAGCAGGTGCTGACCGACGTCACCGAGGCGCGCGCCGCGGCGGTCGCGGCGGGCGCGGCCGGCCCGGGCCAGCAGGCCGCGGCCGAGAACGCGCTGTCGGCGACGCTGCGTTCGCTGTTCGCCGTCGTCGAGCGGTACCCGGACCTCAAGGCGGGCCAGAACGTCCTCTCGCTCCAGGACCAGCTTGCGACCTCGGAGGACATGATCAGGGGCGCGCGCGACGCCTACAACGCGGCCGTCCGCGCGTTCAACACTGCCATCCAGTCGATCCCGATGGTCCTGATGGCGGGCATGATGGGGTTCACTCGCCGCGAGTACTTCGCGGCCGAGCCCGCGGCGGCCGCGACGCCGACGGTCCAGCTGCGCTGAGAGTCCTCCGGCGGCATCGCGCCCGTCGGAGGACGCGCCGACCGGCGGGGTGCGGGCAGGAGCAGGAGGCCCACGGCCACCCGATCCATCCGAGTCTCAGATGCAGCTCATCGGGCGCTCAGCTGGCGAGGACAGACTCCGCGGTGCGCCCCGCGAGGCCCCGTGCCGCGGCGCGGAGCGGGCCCGCCTAGGACCGCCCTCCTCGGAGGCAGCTAGATGATCATGGCATCCGAGCCTGTGCTCCTCGACTCGCTCAGTCCCCATGCGGGGGAGCATGTCGCAGGCGGAGGCGCCCTCCGCGAGGCGCCGCGCCCGACGGCACGACGCCGCGGCCCGGCCCCACGGCCCCGGGACGCCGGCTGCCCGCCGCGCCTCATGGCAGACCCCGTCCAGTTCCTCGCCGGTCACAGCAGCAGCTGCTGCGCCGGAAGGCGTGCCCCCGTGCGGGCGAGCGGGTGGACATGAGCGGGCAGCGAGGCAACAGCCCTGGCCAGCCCCAGCCCGCGGACCGCTGTCCGGTCTGCGGCAACGAGCTGAAGGACGACGAGGGCGTCGCGGTCGCATGGCGGGGGCGCGCGCTGCGCTTTCGCTGTCTCGGCTGCCTGGCTCGCTTCGAGGCCGACCCGGACCGCTACCTCTCGGGGCAGACGGACCCCTGCGGCCTCGACGAGTGCGACGAGGCGAACCGCGCCACCATCAGTGCTGGGGCGCTCGCCGCGTGGCGCGCCATCGCGAACGGGGCGACGCCCCATCGTCGACCTCGGAACCCGGCCAAGCGCCATCCCGGCGGACAGCGCTGAGGAGCGAGTCTGGAGCCACGAGCGAATGGTGTGCGACGCGCTGGCCCAGCGTGGTCAACTGATGAGGCAGTCGCGCCGCGGTTGACCGCGCCAGTCGTGCTACCGGGCCGTCGGGGCGGTCGGCTCCGTCGACGGCACCGCGCCTGCCGGCTGCACGCCCACGAGGCTGCTGGCGTCGAGCTGGTCGACGACGAGGACCGGCTTGCCCTCATACGACCCGAACAGCCGCGCGTCGAGGACGATGTCGAGCTGGCTCGCCAGCGTCGCGCGATCGAACCGCTCGACCGTCCCGGTGAGCCGGACGAGCGTCTGCGGGCGATACAGTGGCCCGTGCGCGTCCGGGACATAGCCGGTCAGCGTCCCCCCGCCGTCCTCGGCGTAGGCGTTGACCACGGCCGGCTCCTCGACCAGAACGAGCAGCGGGTCCTGCGTTGGTCCGCCCGCGAGTGTCAGGGCGCGATGCGTGAGCAGCTCCTCGACGCGCCCGCTGGCCGCGACGCGCTCGCCCATGTATGCCCCTGGGTCGCTGAGGATGCCCTGCGCAGTCGCGCCCGGCACAGGTGGCCGGTTGGCAAGCGCGGCCAGCAGCAGGATCGCTGCCACCAGGCCGGCGACCGCCAGGGCGCCAGCGGCCCAGCGGCGCCACGGGACTCCCGCGGGTGCCGGATGGGTCCAAGATGCCGGCCCGCTCGTCGCCGGGTGCTGTGTTGCGTTCATTTCGTGTCTCCTCGCCCAGTCCCTGAGTCGCCCTCCGAATGCGGACGCCGTCCGCGCCAGGTTGTCGTCCCGACTGGACAGCGCGCCGTTGGAGCCTGGCCGCGTCCCGGGGCGAGGGGCGAACCCGCTCCAGCCCGCCGGCCATTGGCTACAGGATGGTGGGCCAGCGTGAACCCTCCCTGAACGCGACCTGATGCCTCGCTGAGAACGTTCGCGTGTCAGCGCCGCCCGGCGCCCGACCTCCACCGCCGTGGGAGGCGGAGATCGCCGGCGATCCCGGTCGCTGCACTTCTTAGCCGCCGCGCACGTTCCTCTCAGCCGGACGCAACATGATCCGCCGTGACAGGCAACGAGATCACACCGGACGCCGGCGACCGAGCCACCTCGGGCCCGCCTTCGCCCGTCAATCAGAACGACCGGGCGCCCCTCGGGCGTCCCGTCGCCATCCTCCCTCCGCGCCCGGCTCTCCCCCCGCCGGGTTCGTAGCGGCGGGGCCGGCCCTAGTGCCGGCCCCGCCGTTTCATACGCACGGCCGAGGGCCGGACGGCCTTCCTGTCCAGCCACGTCATCTCCGAACCGATGCTCGCGAGTCGGACCTCGCCGGCATGGGCGTCGCGATCCTGCTTGCAGTCGGTGGCCTGGCCGCCGGCGCGTGGGGCGTGCGACGCCGCGACCTGACCCGCTGACCTGCCCAACCAGGGCTCGCGCTCAGGTGCTTGTGGTTGGGGCTGCGATCAGCACGACGGCGCTGGGACCCGCCGCACCGAATCGCTGGATCGAGGTCGCGCCGGGCCAGGCCGCGTACTCTCGCGCAGGGATGAGCCGAACAGCGAGGAAGCGCCACACACGCCTCAGGCTCCGCTCCCGCCAGCTGTTCCCGTCGGCCTCGAACAGCAGCACGAGAACGCCGCCTGGGCGCAGCCGCTCGGCGGCCGAGGCGATCACCTGCCCGGGATCGGGCAGGTGCTCCAGCGCCCAGGCCGACGCGATGAGGTCGTAGGGTCCCGCGGGCAGGGAACCCGAGCGCAGGTCGAGCGGCTCGAATGCTGCGTTGGGCATGGCGCCGAACTTCGCCCGCGCCCGGTCCAGCATCGGGGCCGACTGGTCGACGCCCGTGTACGACGCCAACGGCGCGCCGATCGCGAGCAAGCACTCGAGCACCGCCCCGGTCCCGCACGCGAGGTCAAGCACGTGGCTCCCGGGCCGGCACCAGGTCCGCAACGCATCGTCGAAGGCCCGGGTGGCGTCGCGATGCAGCCAGTCGCGCCACAGCGGCATGATCGGGTCGTACACCGGGGCGACGACCCGGTACAGCGTTCGGGGGCTGATCGGGGCCCGCTCGAGCATGTTGAGCCCGGCTCCGAACTCGATGACGCCCAGCACGATTGATGCGCCGAGTGCGCGGCGGGTCGCCGAGCGTCGGGCGATCCGGCGGACGCCGTCGGCGAGGAGGCCCGCGCCAAGCAGGCGCATCGGTGATTCCGTCAGCTCGTTCGTCGATCAGGTCCGAGATCGGA
>JAJYGO010000167.1 GCA_021785115.1 Chloroflexota bacterium
TGGAGGAGGCCGTTCACGATCTTGATGAAGGTCGTCTTGCCGCAGCCGCTGGGGCCGACGATGCTGACGAACTCGCCCTGCCGAATGTCGAGGTCGAGGGACTCGAGGGCGACGAAGCCCTGGTGTGTGGAGCGGTCTCGGTACTCCATCCGGACGCCCCGGGCGCTCAGGGCCAGGCTCTGGTCGATCATCTCACATGCCCTCTTCGACTTCTTCGGAGCTGGGGCGCCAGCGCTGGAAGTAGCGCTCGAGGATGCCTACCGCCTCCGTGGTGAGGATCCCGGCGATGGTGAAGATCAGGATCCCGAACATCATCTGGTCGCTCCGCATGGCCGCCTCGGCGCGGGCGATCATGACCCCCAGGCCTTCGGTCTGGGCGAACAACTCAGCCACGATGACGCCGATCAGCATCCGTCCCACCGCGAGCCGGATGCCAGTGACGATGAACGGGATCGTGGCCGGGACGACGATCGAGGTGAGCAGCAGGCGCTGCGAGGCCCGGAAGCTCCGGGCGACGTCGAGGAACTGGCGGTCCACGGTCCGCACGCCTTCAACCGTGGGCATGATGATCGAGAAGAAGCCGCCCAGGAAGACGATGAAGATCTTCATCTCGACGCCGAGCCCGACCCACAGGATCACGAGCGGCAGCATCGCGATTCGGGGCAGCGCGTTGAAGAAGTTGAGCCACGGGTCGAAGGCGTACGTGAGCCGCTGATACCAGCCGATCACGATGCCCAGAGGCACCGCGAGCGCCAGCGAGAGCACGCTGCCGATGAGGAGCTCGAAGAAGCTGACCTTGGTGTCGGCCCAGAACACGGACGTCTGGACGTCGCCGATCCCGGCCGCGATGACCGCGAGGGGCGAGCTGAAGAAGAACGGATCGATGACGCCCACCCAGGCGCCGACCTGCCACAGCAGGAAGAACGCGATCACGCCCGTCGCGCCCAGGACCGCCCGCTCGTGGCGGCGGTACCAGCGCGACACACGGGACCGCTTGACCCGTGTTCGGGGGCGGATGGTCCTGAAGCCGGCCTCCGCAGCCGGGAACAGGTTGCTGGCTTGCGTCACGGCTCCCTCCGGGAATCGCTCTGAGGGTCCGATTCTCCACCAACTGTAGACAATGTCAACCAGTTTGTACGCATGACAGAACGCACAGTCCTCGTCGGAAGCCGGCAGGCCGTCTGCATCAGCCGGCCTCGAGCTGCGTGCGGAAGCAGGTGAAGACCTGGGCGATGATCTTGTTGGCCGTGCCCTCGATCAAGGGCCGCCCCACCGCAGCCAGCGTCCCCGTGATCGTCACGTCCGCCGACCAGGCCAGATCTGTCGGCCCCTCGGGCGGCCCGGACAGGACCATCCGCGCCCGGCCCTCGACGGCCGATCCCGGCGCCTGGCCCCTGGCGCTGAGCACCGCGACCTCGGGCTCTGACCGCTCGGCCATCGTCAGGTCGAGCGTGAAGCGGGCCGACATGAACCCCACGCTCACCTTCGCTCGCACCCTGAAGTGGTCGTCGTCGACCACCTCGACCGACTCGACCCCAGGGCCGCAGGCCGCGACCCGCTGGGGGTCCATGAGGAACGACCACACGCGATCTCGTGCGGCGGCGATCCTCGCTGTGCCGGTGAACTGCATCGCGACCTCCCGGAGGGCGGGACACGCCGCGTGGATTGGAGGCGACGGATCCGGGCCGATGCGGGGCGATGCCCATCTCGTCGGCGCCGAACTGCGTGACCCTTGAGGGCCACCGACGCACCCGGCCACGGCGGCACGGCTGGCACCGGGCTCGGGACGGATCCCGGTGGGCGTGGATTGTACACGCACCACTACGTTTTGTATCCACGAATCGACCTGCGCAGAGCCGCACCGCGTCCCGGCTGCCGGACGGCGTCGTCGGGAGGAGAGCGCCCATCGCCACGCCGAATTGCTGGAGCTCTCAGGTGGTCGGGGCCTGCCTCGGCCTTCGCGCCGCCGTCCGGTCCAGCCCCTCCACGTCGCGCCTGCGAAGCAGATACCGACCGTCGTCACGGGCGGCCGGCAGCCGTCCTGCCCGCACCGCGCGCCGCAGCCACGACGGGTTGCGGCCGACGAGCGCTGCAGCCTCGGCGATCGTGAGCGGGTCCCCGGCCTGGTAGAAGTCGCTGTGGTGGCCGAGGTCGCTGTGGTAGACGGGCCCGTCGTCCACCGAGAAGCTGGCCTGCCCGCCCCTCCCCGGCCCCGCGAACCGGCCTGCGGCATGCCGTCCATCGTATTCGGCGCGGCGGACCGGATCGGACAGCACCTCATAGGCGCGGGAGGCCCGCTTGAACCGGCGCTCGGCCTCCGGGTCGCCGGGGTTGACGTCGGGATGGGAGCTCCGGGCGATCGAGCGGAAGGCGCGCCTGATCTGCGCGGGCGTGGCGGACGCCGGGACGCCAAGTGCTCCGTAATGGTCGGTTCGATGGCTCATCGATGCTCCGGCCGGGCGAGGACGAGGGCTGGGCCGTGGCGGATCGAGTCCGCCACGGAGGCCGGCTCCGGGCGCCGGCATCCCCAATTGATGCGCACAGGCTGCATTACATAGGAGACAAAATCTAGCGCAATGTGTACAATCTGTCGTCGGTGGCGCTCCGCTGACCGAAGCGATGCCGACTTGGCGGCCCGAACGGCGGGCTGTCAGCCCGAGAGGTTGATGACGTGGATCTTGCGACCGAATGCCCGGCGACGCGCGAGCGCCCGCCGGAGGACGCTGGGGCCCGCGCGGACGGGCGGCCTGAGCAGGCCACCACAGTAGCCGGGCGCGGAGCCAGCCGCAGCGATGCGAGGACGAGGCGGGTCACCGAGCGCTACCGGGCGATGCTCGAGGGCGGTGCCGATCCCCACGAATGGTCCTACGCCTGGCGTACGGAACTGAACCGCGGCGGCTTCCGTGCAGTCGACTTCCTGCGGGAGCAGGTGATCGACGCCGGCAAGTGCGTCGGCTGCGCGGCCTGCGTGACGATCTGCCCCGTCGACGTCTTCGACTATGTGGACGAGCGCCCAGTCGCGACGAGGCACGCCGCTTGCGTGGACTGCGTGCTGTGCGCGGACGTGTGCGGCGTGCTGCGGCCAATGGACCGCGACCTGCCGGCGCTCCTCGAGCCCCGCCAGCCGTCGCAGGACGTCGGGTACGGCGCCTTCAGCTATGGGCTGTATGCGCGCACGACCGACCCCGAGATCCGGGGGCGCGCGCAGGATGGAGGCGTCGTGTCGACGCTGCTCGTCCACGGGCTCGAGACCGGCCGGATCGAAGGAGCCGTCCTCGGCGACGTGCTGCCCGACGACAACCAGGTGGGGCGTCACAAGCTGGCCAGGACCCGCGACGACGTGCTCTCGTGCGCCGCCTCGCGCTACACGTACTCGCCGAACACGCTGGCCCTCCAGGAGGCGATGCGGGACGGCGTGCGACCGCTGGCCGTGGTCGGCGTCCCCTGCCAGGTCGATGCCGTGCGGCTCCAGCAGCACTCCAGCATTCAACTCGAGATGGCGACCTGGTACCGGGAGAACATCGGCCTGGTGATCGGGCTGTTCTGCTCCGAGAGCTTCACGCACGAGAGCCTCGACCGGCTGGGTGAGCTGATCGGGGTGGAGCGGCCGCGCATCCGGAACATCAACATCAAGGGGAAGCTCGTCGTCCGGCTCGACGACGGCGAGACGGTGACGGCCTCCCTGAAGCGCTTCCGAGAGTGGGCCCGACCGGCGTGCCTCTATTGCCTCGACTACTCCGCGGAGCACGCCGACGTCGCCTGCGGCGGGATCGGGCTGGACGGCTGGACGTTCGTCCTGGTCCGGACGGAGCGCGGCCACGCGGCCCTGCAGGCGGCGATCGAGGCCGGCAGGCTGGAGACGCGGCCGCTCGAGGACGAGCCGCGCGGGCAGGAGCTACTCGAGAAGCTGGCCTCGGACAAGAAACGCAACCGCCCGCACCCGGCGCTGATGCCGACGCTCGCGGAACGGGAGGCCCTGGGCTGGACCGATCCGAAGACCTTCTACACCACAGGACCGGGCGCCCCGCCGAAACCCGACGACGGCGGGGTCCCAGCGACGGCAGGCGGGTCGGCCGACCCGATTGCAGAACGTGCGAGCGTGCCGCGATGACGCTGGCCACGACGCGCCTCGTCGATGACCTCGGGGTCCTCGTCGCCGGACAGGGTGGCGACGGGTCCCTCACGGTCGTGAACCTCCTGGGCACACTGCTCGGACGACGCGGGTTCCACACCTACACTGCCCGCGAGGTCGCGTCCCGGACCAAGGGAGGCCATGCCGCGGCGCTGATGCGGGCCACCTCCGTGGCCCGGGGGTGCCTGGGCGACCGGGTCGACCTCCTCGTCGCGTTTGACGAGGAGGCGGTTGAGCGGGCCGGACACCGCCTCGCCGACGACGGGATCGCCGTCTTCGACTCCTCGGCCGGAGCGCGGCCTGACGGCTCCCTGCCGGTCGGCGCGACGGTGCTCGAGGTCCCGCTCGCGCGGATCGCGGTCCGCAGCCACCGCCGCGACCTGTTCAAGAACAGCGTCGCCTTCGGACTGGTGGCACGCATCGTCGGCGTCTCCGACGACGAGGCCGCGGGCATCCTGCGCGAACGATTCAGGCGCCTCGGCGACGCTGCGGTACGGTCGAACCTCCGGGCTCTCGAGACTGGGTTCGAGGTCGCCGAGCTGCACGGGTTCGGGCAGGGGGCCGGGCCCTGGCGGCTCGCGCCAGTCGAACGCACGGAGCGGATCCTCATCACCGGGAACGAGGCGATCTCGCTCGGCTTCCTCGCCGCCGGAGGCCGCTTCTTCGCGGGCTACCCCATCACGCCGGCGACCGAGATCCTCACCTGGCTGCAGGCTCACCTGCCGGCGTTCGGCGGGCTGGCCGTCCAGGCGGAGGACGAGCTGTCGGCCGTGAACCTCGCGATCGGCGCCGCGATGACCGGCACGCGCGCGATGACGGCCAGTTCCGGGCCAGGCATCGCCCTCATGCAGGAAGGAGTCAGCCACGCCGGCTCCGCGGAGATCCCGCTCGTCATCGTGGACTGCCAGCGCTCCGGGCCGTCCACGGGCATGCCGACGAAGCCGGAGCAGGGCGACCTCGCGATGCTCGCCCACGGCTCGACCGGCGACTTCCCGCGCGTGGTGCTCTCGCCCGGCGACGCGGCGGACTGCTTCTCGCTCGCGATCGACGCCACGAACCTCGCCCAGGAGCTCCAGGGGCCGGTGTACATCGCGCTCGACCAGGCGCTCGGCCAGGACTCCGCGACGTCGGAGCCGTTCGACCTTGCCGTTGTCACGACGACGAGCGGGAAGCGGCTGTCCGCGCACGATGTCGAGGGATTGCGCGAGCTGCGCCGCTACGTGCTGACCGACGACGGCGTCTCCCCGTGGGCACCCCCCGGCACGCCGGGCGGGATGACCCTGGTCACCGGCAACGAGCACAACGAGTGGGGGCTCGTGTCCACGGCTCCCGGCAACCGGGTGACCATGATGGACAAGCGGATGCGCAAGCTGGACACGGTCCGCGACCGGCTGCCGGGCGGTCGCGCGTGGGGCGAGCCCGCAGCTGCGATCGGCCTGCTGGGCGTCGGCATGACCACCGGCGTAATCGGCGAGGCGGCCCAGCGCCTGGCGGCTGCCGGCGTTCCGGTCGCCTGCCTCCAGCCGCGGACCGTGTGGCCGGTGCCCGAGGAGACCCTCGAGTTCATCCGGGCTCGCGAGCGCGTGTACGTCGTGGAGCACAACGCGGAGGGGCAGCTCGCGCAGCTGCTCGCCGCCGCGGGGGCCCCGCGCGAGCGCCTCCGCAGCATCCTCAAGTACGACGGCACGCCCCTCCGGCCGGGCGAGCTCGTCGGCCGCATCCTGGCCGCAGAGGAGAACACCCGGTGACCGCCACGTACCCGCCCGCCGAGCCCATCTGGTGCGCCGGCTGCGGACACTTCGGCGTCCAGGCATCGCTCGACCGGGCACTCGACACGCTGGGGATCCCTCGGCACGAGACCATCATCCTGGCCGGCATCGGCTGCAGTGGCACGATCCAGAACAACCTCGGCACGTACGGCTACCACGCGCTGCACGGGCGCGTGCTGCCGAGCGCCACCGGCGTCGCGCTGGCGGACCCGTCGCTGACCGTGGTCGCCGCCGGCGGGGACGGCGACGGCTATGCGATCGGGATGGGTCACCTCGTGCACGCCTTCCGGCGCAATGTCCCGTTCACATACCTGGTGATGAACAACGCCATCTACGGCCTCACGAAAGGGCAGCGGTCCCCGACGTCGCCGCGTGGCGAAGACGGGGCGGCGCCGTTCGACGCGGTCTCGATGGGGCTGTCCGTGACGGGCACGACGTTCGTCGCCCGGGGCTTCACGCGCCGGAGCGCGCAGCTCGACCGGCTCACCCTGGCGGCGCTCGAGCACGCCCGCTCCGGTCGTGGCTTCGCGTTCCTCGAAGTCCTGTCCCCGTGCGTCAACTACAACGACACCTATCCCGAGTGGGAGGCGGCGCTCCACGACGTCGACGCGGAGGCCGACTACAACCCCTCGGACCGGGCGTCCGCGTTCCGGGTGGTCGCCGAGCAGGCGGCGCAGGGCCGGATGGCCGTGGGCCTCATCTACCGGGATGACTCGGGCGGGTCGGGACAGGCGACGGCCGGGGTCATGGCCGACGGTCGGGCGCGACCGGCGGCAGCCGACCTCGATCCGACCCGCCACGCCCCGGTCCTCCAGAAGCTCCTCGACCGCTACCGGGTCTAGGGGCCCGAGGCGGGTCCGTGACGGCCTGGGCTGCCCACAGGAGCTGGCCGATCTCGGCCGCCGTCAGCGGCGTGCCGCTGAACGAGCGGACGGAGCGGCGCTGGGACAGCGCGGCAGCGAGCCCCATCCCCCCGTCGGTCGCCGGCGGCGGCAGCACCTCGCGGCGCCCACTCGGGCTCGCGCCTTCGTCTGGCCCATCCTGCCCGAGCAGTCCCAGCGCGCCCAACGCGAGGATGGCGGCCAGTCCCGCGAGCGCGATGGGGATCGACGCCCGTCTCCGCATGTCACGCCCTCCCGCATCTCGTGGAGCTCTCCCTGCCCCTGAGTCTTGCCCTCAGCCTGGCGAGCGCCAGAGCCAAGTGGCGCCGGCGGTGACGGGCCCACGACGGCGTGGCACCAGGGCGACCGAACCGCTTCAGGCCGGATACAGAGGTTCCTCATTGTGAGATAGACTCTGGAGATGGAGCAGCGCACAGGAACGATTCGCGGGACGGCTGCCGTCGACGCTCCGGCGGGCGACGGCCAGGACGGGGGAGCCTCGGTCGGGGGACCGGGCGGCCAGGGGGCCGACGCCGACGGGGTCCTCGAGCTCGCCGACCTCCTGGGCCGGGCGGTGCGCCGCCTGCACCGGGGCACCAACGAGGCGCTCGCGCCGCTCGGGCTGTCGCGAGCCCAGGCGCGGGTCGTCCACCTCCTCGCGGACGGGCCGCTGCGCATGGCGGCGATCGCCGAGCGCCTCGCCGTCGTGCCGCGGACGGTCACCGACCTCGTCGACGGGGTCGAGGCGGCCGGGCTCGTGACGCGTCGCCCGGACCCGGGCGACCGCCGCTCGACCCTGGTGGCGCTGACGCCGGCGGGCCGGCAGCTGCTCGATCGGATGGACGCGGCCCGCCGGGCGAGCGCCGAGCTCGTGATCGGCAGGCTGGCGCCGCCGGATCGGGCCGTCCTCGAGCGCGTCCTGCGCGAGCTGGTCGCGGACCCGTCGGGCGCCTGCGCGCCGTCGGAGCCAGCCGCGACTGCGGCGACCCCCGGCCGGCCTGCCGGCGACCGGTTCGCCGACAACGGAACCGGAGGCGCGCGATGAGCATGATGGGCGGCTCGGGGATGGGCGGCTGGCAGCTCATGCGCTCGTTCCGCCGCGACGAGTCCGTCCGCTCCCAGCGCCTCTCGCCCGGGCTGGTCCGGCGCATCGCGCGGTTCGCGGCGCCCTACGGCCGGCTCCTGCTCGTGTTCCTGGTGCTGATCGTGATCGACGCGGCGGTCGGCGCGGCGAGCCCGCTCCTCTACCGGGAGATCATCGACAACGGCATCCTGCCCGGCGACTCGAGCCTCGTCATCGAGCTCGCCCTGCTGCTGGTCGTCCTGGCCGCGTTCGACGCCGTGCTCTCGGTGGTCGAGCGCTGGATCTCCGCGCGGGTGGGCGAGGGCCTCATCTTCGACATGCGGACCCAGGTCTTCGCCCACTTCCAGCGGATGCCCGTCGCCTTCTTCACCCGGACCCAGACCGGCGCCCTGGTGAGCCGGCTCAACAACGACGTGCTCGACGCCCAGAGCGCGTTCACGAACACCCTCTCGTCGGTCGTCGGCAACGCGATCACGGTGGCCGTGACGCTCATCGCGATGGCCTTCCTGAGCTGGCAGATCACGCTGCTCGCGCTGGCGCTGTTCCCGCTGTTCGTGCTGCCCGCCCGCTGGGTCGGCCGCCGGATCCAGGCGATCACCCGGGAGAGCTACAACCTCAACGCCGCGATGACCTCGACGATGACCGAGCGCTTCAACGTCGCGGGAGCCCTCCTCGTGCGCCTGTTCGGCCAGCCGCTGCGCGAGATCCAGAGCTTCGAGGCCAAGGCCGGCCGGGTGCGCGACATCGGGGTCGCGCAGGCCATGCTGACCGTGGCCTTCATGACCTCGCTGCTGTTGACCGCCTCGATCGCGACGGCCCTCGTCTACGGCGTCGGCGGCGTCCTCGCGGTCCAGGGCGCCCTGGGCGTGGGCACCGTGGTGGCCCTCGCGGCGTACCTCAACCGCCTGTACGGCCCGCTGACGGCGCTGTCCAACGTCCAGGTCAGCGTCATGACCGCCCTCGTCTCGTTCGACCGCATCTTCGAGGTCCTGGACCTCAAGCCGCTGGTGGCCGAGCGGCCGGACGCCGTGGACCTCGCCCGCGGGCCCGCCTCCATCGAGTTCGACCACGTCGACTTCAGCTACCCGACCGCCTCGGAGGTCTCGCTCGCCTCCCTGGAATCGGTGGCGGTGCTGGACCAGGCGCCCTCGGGCCAGGTCCTGTTCGACGTCTCGTTCACGGCGCAGCCCGGGCAGCTGGTGGCGCTGGTCGGTCCGTCGGGCGCCGGCAAGACCACGATCAGCCACCTCGTGCCGCGCCTGTACGACGTGCGCGCGGGGGCGATCCGGATCAACGGGGTCGACGTCCGCGACGCCACGTTCGAATCGCTGCGCCGGATGATCGGGGTGGTGACGCAGGACGCCCACCTGTTCCACGACACGATCCGGGCCAACCTGCTCTACGCCCGGCCCGAGGCGAGCGAGCAGGAGCTCGCCGACGCGCTCGAGGCGGCCCAGATCCTGCCGCTGGTGCGCTCGCTGCCGGACGGCCTCGAGACCGTGGTCGGCGACCGCGGCTACCGGCTGTCGGGCGGGGAGAAGCAGCGGATCGCGCTCGCCAGGCTGCTGCTCAAGGCCCCCGACATCGTGGTCCTCGACGAGGCGACCGCCCACCTCGACTCGGAATCGGAGATCGCCGTCCAGGAGGCCCTGCGGGTGGCGCTGGCCGGCCGGACCTCGATCGTGATCGCCCACCGGCTGTCCACGATCCGCCAGGCGGACCAGATCCTCGTGGTCGCCGACGGCCGGATCGTGGAGCGGGGGAGCCACCTCGAGCTGCTCGCCGCCGGCGGCCTGTACGCGGAGCTCTACCGGAAGCAGTTCGCGGGCCAGGGCGCGGTTCCGACGGACGCCCCAGACGTGCCGGACGCGGACCTGAGCGCCGCCAGCTGATCGGCCGGGAGGTCCCTCGCCGGACCTCCGGGGGCGGGTCCTCCGGGGCCTATACATGATGTTGACTTCATGAAATTGATTGCACTAATATGCGGCCATGACTGACCGCATCCCCGTGACCATCATCCCCGGCGACGGCATCGGCCCCGAGGTCGTCGCTGCCGCCCGGCGGGTTCTCGACGCCGCCGGCGCCCCGATCGAGTGGGAGGAGGGCGAGGCGGGCGCCGCCGTCTTCCAGCGCGGCGTGGCCTCCGGCGTCCCCGACGAGACGATCGCCTCCATCGCCCGCAACCGGCTGGTCCTCAAGGGGCCGCTCGAGACCCCGGTGGGGTTCGGCGAGAAGAGCGCGAACGTGACGCTGCGCAAGCTCTTCGAGACGTTCGCCAACGTGCGCCCGGTGCGCGAGTTCGCCGGCGTGCCCACCCCGTACTCCGGGCGCGGGGTCGACCTGGTGGTCGTCCGCGAGAACGTCGAGGACCTGTACGCGGGGATCGAGCACCAGCAGACCGCCGACGTGGCGCAGTGCCTCAAGCTGATCAGCCGGCCGGGCTGCGAGCGGGTGTCCCGGCTCGCCTTCGAGCTGGCGCGGGCCGAGGGCCGCCCGGGCGTCGCGTGCGCCACCAAGGCGAACATCATGAAGCTCACCGAGGGGATGCTGAAGCGCGTGTTCGAGGGGATGGCGCCGGAGTACCCGGACCTCGAGGCGCGCCACATCGTGGTGGACAACTGCGCCCACCAGCTGGTCCGCCGCCCGGAGCAGTTCGACGTGATCGTCACGACGAACATGAACGGCGACATCCTGTCCGACCTCACCTCGGGCCTGGTCGGCGGGCTCGGCTTCGCGCCGTCGGCCAACCTCGGCGCCGACGTCGCGATCTTCGAGGCGGTCCACGGCTCCGCGCCCAAGTACGCGGGCAAGGACGTCGCCAACCCGACCGCGATGATCCTCTCGGCGGTGATGCTGCTCCGCCACGCCGGCCTCGACGAGGTGGCGGCCCGGGTCGAGCACGCGGTCGAGGCGACCCTCGCGGCCGGGATCCACACCCGCGACGTGCTCGGCGAGTCCGTCTCCACGACCGCGTTCACGGACGCCGTGATCGAGCGGCTGGACGCCGCGCCGGCCGCCGCCGGGGCAGCGGGGCCCGGGAGGGCCGGCCGCCGGGTCCGGCAGCTGAGGGTGCCCCGGGTCGACGACACCCCGCAGACCGCCAAGGAGCGGGTCCTGGCGGGCACGGACGTGTTCATCGAGTGGAGCGGCTCGCCGGACGAGCTCGGCGCCTCGCTCGAGGCGATCGCCGCCGGCACGCCCCTGCGGCTCAAGATGATGTCCAACCGGGGGACGATGGTGTACCCGTCGCGCGGCGCCCAGCCCTCGCTGGTGGACCACTACCGATGCCGCTTCCTCGCCCGAGACGGGGCGCAGCCGACGGAAGCCGACCTGGTCAGCCTGATCTCGGCGATCGGCGCCCGCCACATGTGGATGCACGTGGAGCGGCTCCAGCAGTTCGATGGGGCTCGGGGCTACACCCTGGCCCAGGGAGAGGACAACGCCCGATGACGCCTTCGAATCTCGCGCCCGCCGCCGACCTGGCGTCCGCACAGCCCGCCCACCTCGCCTCGAGCGCTCCCGCCGGCCTGGCCATCGGGCCCGGCGCGGACCCCGCAGGCGGCTGGACCGCCGAGTCGGGCCATTCCTGGGAGGCGCCCTGCGGCTGCCCGGAGAACTGCCTCCGAGACCACCAGCTCGACTGAGCGCCCCTGCGCGGGCGCGGCCGAGCCCGCCGAGACGCGGGCGCACCGCTCGCGGACTGCCCCGCCCACCGGAGCGGGGCCGGCGGCGGACGCCGTCTCAGGACTGGGCCGGCGGCTCGCGGCGCACGATGGCGAGCAGCTCGCCCACCGAGTGGTCCCGCTCGGCCGGGTGCCGCAGCGGCAGGTCGTGGTGCACCGTGTACCGGCTGCGCGTGCCCACCCGCTCGCGCTCGAGGTAGCCGGCCGCCACGAGGTCGTTGATCACCGTCTGCGCGGTCCGCTCGGTCACGCCCACCGCGAGCGCGAGGTCGCGGATCCGGAGGTCGCCGTCCCGGGCGAGCGCCACCAGCACGTGGCCGTGGTTGGTCAGGAAGGTCCAGCCGGCCGGCGCGGGCGGCCGGAGCGGCTCCTGGGCCTCTTCCAGGGCGACTTCGCCGGGGCGCGTCGTCTCGGGCATGGCCGGTATGGTGACAGGCTGCGGAGGCTGCGGCAAGCCTCTTCTGATGCAGCGGCTTTCATGAACCGTGGAACATCCGAGACGATGCGCCGCCCTTGCTCGCGTGCCATAGTTGGGGCATGCCTGTCCGCACGGTCGTCGAACGCGGGACCCACGCCAAGCGGTTCGTCGCGTTCAGCGTCGACTGGCCCGGCTGGAGCCGCGGCGCGAGGTCCCCGGAGCTCGCCCTGGCCACGCTGGAGGCGTATCGCGCGCGTTACCGCCCTGTCGCCGACCTCGCGGGCATGGAGGCGGACTTCGACGCGTCGGGGCCCCTCGAGGTGGTCGAGGACCGGGTCGGCACGGGCTCCACCGACTTCTGGGGCATCTCGTTCTCGCCGTGCTCGCTCGAGCAGGACCCGATGGACGAGGCGCAGCTCGAGCGCGGCATCGCGCTGCTGCGCGCGTGCTGGGCGTTCTTCGACGGGGTCGCGGCCCGGGTGTCCCCGGAGATGCGCCCGGGCCCGCGCGGCGGCGGCCGCGATCGGGACCAGATCGTCAGCCACGCGATCCGCACCGAGAGCGAGCTGTTCGCCAGGCGGGTCGGGCTGCGGTGGCCCGAGGGCGCGGCGCTCGCGCCGGACGGGCTCCGCCAGCACCGCGAGGCGTACCTCGCGGCGATCCGCGCCTACAACGCGGGCGACGTGAGGCGGCGCATGCGCACGTGGACGCTGCCGTTCCTCGTCCGCCACTCCTGCTTCCACATGCTCGACCACGCCTGGGAGATGGAGGACAAGGACCTCTCGACCGGAGGCTGACGCCGCAGGCCCGGCGCGCCCGGCGCGCCCGGCTCGTCCGCCGTGGTCGCCCGCGCGGCGCCGGCCTCGCCGCCCCACGCGCTACGATGCCGTG
>JAJYGO010000120.1 GCA_021785115.1 Chloroflexota bacterium
TTCCGATCTGATCCGTCCGGGGCGCCGTCTCGTCCGAGGGAGAGAGTCCGCTGACCACCGAACGCGCGCAGGAACCCGCAGCGCCCGGCCCCGGCAGCCAGCCGCCGCATGCCGATCCGGCAGCGGAGGCTCCCGGCGTTCGCGAGGAGCTCCGCCGGGTCCGCGAGGCCGCGACCGGGCTGGCGCGCGCCCACCTGGACCTGCTGAAGGCCGAGCTCGAAGGCATCGTCGCGGAGGTCAAGGTCATCGCCGCCCTGGCGGGGGCGATCGTCGCGGTGGCCCTCTTCCTCTCGTGGCTGCTGGCGATCGGCGGCACCCTCTTCCTCGGGGAGTGGCTCTTCGGTTCGATCGGCTGGGGCGTGGTCCTGGGCGGCCTCGGGTCGATCGCGCTGATCGTGGCCATCGCGATGGCGCTCGTCGGCTCGCCGCGGCGCGTGATCACGACGCCGCTGATCACCGGGATCGTCGTCGGGGCGCTGGTGGCGCTGGCGCTGGGCGCCAACCTCGTCCGGCGCGGCGCCGAGCAGGTCGGCACCCGCCTGCGCTCCGGTCCGTTGCCCGACCTGGACCCGCACTGGGCCGCGCCGCTCGTCGGCGTCGTCATCGGCGCCGTGGTGCTGGGGCTGATCCTGCTCGTCGTGCTCGGACGGGTCGGCGGCGCCGGAGGCGGGGTCGGCGGGCTGATCCTGGGGCTGGTGGCGGGCGCGCTGATCGGCTGGGGCTGGGCGGGCCTCACGTTCAGCTGGCACGGGGCAGTCGCGATCGGGATCGCGGTCGGGCTCCTGGCCTGGATCGCGCTGATGCCGCTGTCGATGCTGCGTGCCGGGGTGGACCCGACGGCGAGGTTCCGCCGGCTGTGGCCCAGGGAGACGTACGAGTCGGCCATGGAGACCAGGGAGTGGCTGGAGAGCGAATGGGCGAAGCGACGCGCCAGGCTCGGCAGGACGTAGCGCGGGCGCGAGAGCAGCTCGCCACCGAGGTGGACGAGCTGGAGCTCGCCGTCCGCTCCGCCGTCGATATCCCCGCCAAGCTCCGCCGCAACCCGGGACGGGCCGCGGCGCTCGGCGGCGGCGCGGCGTTTCTCGCGCTGGGCGGGCCCCGGCGCCTCGCACGCCGGCTGGTCGGGGCCGTGCGTCCCGCGAAGGCGGCGGCGCCGCGGTCGCTCCTCCCCGATGAAGTCGAGCGGGTGATCGAGGGGCTGGGACCGGAGGCTGCCGACGTCCGGGCCACCCTGGAGCGCGAGTTCGCCGACTGGCTGGCGAGCGGTCGCGAGGGCGGCAGGCGGGGCCGCAAGCGCGAGGTCCGGACCGGCGGCGCCGCGCTCTGGCACCTCAGATCGGAGGTGAGCGGGCCCATCGCATCCCGGGCATCCCGGCAGTTCGCGGAGCGCCTCTTTGCCGCCGACCCGGATCGCCCGCGCACGTCTGCAGATGGCGCCGCGGCCGGGGCCGCCGGCGGACCCGCGGCCGGCGCCAGTGGAGGCACGGGGGCGGCACGGACGCAGCCCGCGGGAAGCCCGGCCGCTTCGTCCCCGACCGGCACGGGCCGGGCGCCTGGCGACGAGCGGTTCGCCGGCGGCACGCGACCCGCGGGGGCCGGCCGACCGCAGCGGGGTCCGCGGCGACGCCCGGCGCGTGCGCCGGCCGCACTGCCGACGCGTACACTGCCGCGGCGGGCGAGTGGCGGAATGGCAGACGCGCCGGCCTTAGGAGTCCTTCCGGCCCTGGTCGATGCGTCGTGCGTGACGTTCGATGCCAGAGATGTCGAGTTATGCGCGCCTCGCACGCACGGTGCACACGCATACGCCCCGACCTCGAAGTCCGGCTTCGGTCGCTCGGACGTCCGGTCAAGATCCTGTGGTGGGCGCCGGATGCAGAGCAGCGGTAGTCGAGTCCGTCGCGCCCGCCCCGGACGGCCTGATGTCGGGTCGCCTTCGGAGCCCGGTGTCGCTACGAGCCCCATCGAGCGCAGGCGCTCGGGGCAGGCGCGGGTCCGTCCGCGGCGAAGTGGCCCAGCGCGATCGTGTCGCTGCGGACGAGAAGCATCTGGTAGCCGCCGCCGGTGACGTCGAAGTGCTTGAGGATCGCGCCGCCCTGGCGCCGCACGTCGAGCGACCATGGCACGGAGGGAAGCCCGGCCTCCCCGGGCACGAGCTTCGTGCCCCCACCGCAGGGCACGGAGGCAACGACGTGGCCGCCGATCAGCAGATCCACCGGCGGCCCATCCACGTCATACACCTCGATATCGAACGCCGGCTGACTGGGGAACGTCGTCACACCCGCGGTGGGAAAGGCTCCCAGAGACGACGCGGACGGTGCTGACGAGGAAGCCGCGCCGGGGCCGCCGGTGCAGGCCGCCACGAGCAACGCGAGGGGCAGGAGCGCAATACCTCGATTCATCGGTCTCCTCCGCTGAGACGACCCGTCCGACCCAAGCGAGTTCCCGAACTCGGTTTCCTCGAGCCTTGGATGAGTTCCCGAACCGCCAAGGGTTCCGAATCGCGCGGTGCAGCGGCAGAGGATGGCCGGAGGGACCGGCAGGGCGCCTTGACTGGAAGTGGAAACTGCGGCCGGAGGAAATAGACATTCAGTCTATACTCACCGAGTGAGTGTAAGCCTTTCGTTGCTTCCACCGTGAGCGGCTACCTGATCGGACACCGGTGAGTCTTTCCGGCGCGCTGGGCGCGTTGCTGCTGCTTGGCCCCACCCACGGCTACGAGCTCGGCGCGACCCTTGAGGCAGAGCTCGGCTCGACCTGGGTGACGCGCCCCGCGCAGGTCTACCTCACGCTCGGGCGCATGCGTCGCGACGGCCTCGTCACGAGCGAGCGGATCCGCCAGGAGACTCGTCCTGATCGCCAGCGCCTGACGCTGACGGATGCGGGGCGAGCAGCCGCCGAGAGATGGCTGAGCGACGGGCCGGCTGACGAGCTCGTCGTCAGGCTGGCCGTGGCGCGCATCGTGATGCCTCTGCGCCTGTCCGCCCTGCTCGACGCCACGATCGACGAGCGCACGGCAGCCCTCCACCGGCTGCGCGCCGCCCGAGCGGAGGATGTGGGAGGGTTCCGTCAGGAGGCGCGCGATGCGGAGATCCGCCTCGTCGAAGGCCAGCTCCGCTGGCTCACGTCTCTGCGTCCCCGCCTCGACGTGATCGTCGCGCGACCACGCGTGAGGAAGGCCGATGAGCGCGCCGCTGAGCTTGCCTGAGCGCCTGCCCGCGATCGCGCTCGATGGAGTCTCGCGCACGTACACGAGCGGCGGCAACAGCGTGGCGGCGCTCGTTCAGATCGACCTGCGCATTGCACGCGGTGAAACGGTCGCGATCACCGGGCCGTCGGGTTCAGGCAAGACCACCCTGCTCAACCTCGTCGCCGGGCTCGATCGGGCGACCGGCGGCACGATCACCGTGCTGGGCACCCGCGTCGATGGGACGTCAGAGCGCGAGCTCGCCGAGTTCCGTGCCCGCCACGTCGGCCTGGTCTTCCAGGACCCCCACCTGCTCTCCGGACTGACCGCGCTGGAGAACCTGGTGGCCGCTCGTCTGCCCTGGGGACACTGGCGCCACCTGCAGGCGCAGGCCCGGGGGCTCCTGATCGAGCTCGGCCTGGGTGAGCGCCTCGACGCCCCGCCGTCGCGCCTCTCGGGCGGGGAGCGTCAGCGGGTCGGGCTCGCAAGGGCGCTCATGGGACAGCCTGAGCTCCTGCTCGCGGACGAGCCGACGGGCAACCTCGATGCGGGTACCACCGAGGAGCTCATCGGCCTGCTCGAGCGGGTGCGCCGCGAACACGACCTCACGATCGTGGTGTGCACCCACGATCCGGCCGTGGCCGCCTTCGCGGAGCGGGTGGTCCGCCTGGTGGGTGGCCGGGTGGACGGCGAGCAACGTCTCGATCGACCGGGCCCGCTCGAGGTCCGGGCGCTGGAGGAGCCGTGATCCGACTGGCCACGCGTGGGTTGCTCGCGCGACGGGTGGCCACAGCGCTGGCGGCCGCCGGGCTCCTCACCGCGGTGTCCGGCTTCCTCGTGCTGGCCGGCGTGTCGCGCACGACCCAGGCCGTGCTCAGCGGCGACATCGCGCAGGCCTGGAACACCCCGTACGACATCCTCGTGCGCCCGATCGGCTCGCAGTCGGCGCTCGAACAGAGCGAGGGCCTGGTGCGCCCGAACTTCCTCTCCGGGCTCACCGGCGGCATCACCGAGGCGCAGCTGGCGGCGATCCGTGCCATCCCGGGCGTGGCCGTCGCGGCACCTATTGCAGTGGTCGGGTTCGTCCAGTGGCCGGCGGCGTTCCCGGTCGACCTCGCAGGCGCCCTCGGCCCGGGCCCGATCACCGTCTTCCGCATCCAGGCCCAGGCCTCCGGTGAGGCCGGCCTCTCACGCTACCCGGCGGCAGCCGCGCAGTACCTCGTGGCTGCGCCGCATGGCCGCATCGTGCAGCCCAAGAGCTCGGGCATCGGGTTACCGCAGGCACCCGCGCTCGAGGTCGGCGGCGTCCGCATCGCCTGCTCCCCGACCGTCGCCTGCTGGGCGGGACTCACGCCCGCACAGTCCCTGGAGGGTGCGAGCCGCAGCTCGACCCCGGGGCTCGCGATCGCATGGTCGGAGCCGATCGTCGTGGCGGGGGTCGATCCGCTCGCGGAGGCGCAGCTCGCCCATCTCGATCGCTGCGTCGTGTCGGGTCGCTACCTGGCCGCTTCCGACGTGCCCGCCACGGCGTCCTCGCCGGCCGGGCCGCAGCCCACCATTCCGGTGCTCGTGAGTGATCGCAGCTTCATCGACGAGACGATGACGATCACCACCGAGCGGGCGGCCGACCCGGCCGCGGTGCTCCGGGGCGCCGATCCGGGGGCCATCTCGAGCTGGGCGCCGGTTGCGACGCACACCGCGACCGCCAACGACGCCTACCGGGCCTTTCTCGCGACACTGGCCCACGCCGACTACTACGACGCCTCGCCGCACTGGACGGCCGGCCAGGTGACGTACCGCCAGGTCGGCGCCGAGCACCTGGCGGCGCAGCTCCAATCGCCCGATCCTGCGATCTACAACAGCTCGGTGGTGCAGCAGCCCAACGGTCAGCTCCAGAACCTCGCCCCGGTGGAGGCGTCGGGCGACTGGTTCCGGCAGGTCAGCCGGGAGGACCAGGTCCCGCGGGGGGAACTGTTCAGCCGCTGGGCGCCGGTGGGCGAGTACAACCCAGACTGCGTGCCGGGCTTCAACCCGCTGGCGGGCGGGCGCCTCGAGACGTACGGCCTGCCGCAGGTCACGCTGCCCGACGGCCAGACCCTGGGTCCGACCCGCTCGCTCGCCTCGTATGTCAACAGCCCGCCCCTCGTGCTGACCACGCTTGAGGGAGCCGCGTGGCTGTCGGATCCGGCCCGCTTCACCAACGCCCCGGGCGATGCGTTCATCAGCGCGATCCGGGTCAAGGTGGCTGGCGTCGAGACGCCTGGATCGGCGTCCGAGGCGCGCCTGGCCGCGGTCGCCGGCGAGATCGAGGATGCCACCGGGCTGCAGGTCGACGTGGTGAAGGGTGCCTCGCCCCGCACGGTGCTCGTCGACCTCCCGGCGGGGCCGTTCGGACGGCCCGCCCTGACCGTCTCGGAGGGCTGGTCGAAGAAGGGGGTGGCGGTCGGCTTCGTCGAGGCCGTCTCGGGCGAGGACCTCGCGCTCTTCACGCTCGTCCTGCTGGGGGCCGTGCTGCTCGTGGCCGACACGGCGTACGTGGCGGTGCGCCAGCGCGCGCCCGAGCTGGCAACCCTGCGCGCGATCGGTTGGTCGGGCGCCCGCATCGCCTGGCTCGTCGAGGCCGAGATGCTCGTGCTCGGGCTGGTGGTGGGGATCGCCGCCACACTGCTGACGATGGCGCTGCTGCCCCTCGGGCTGGTGCTCGCGCCGTGGCAGCTGGCCGGGGCCATCCCACTCTCCCTGGCCGTCGCCGCGATCGCGGGACTGGTGCCTGCGCTGCTCGTGCTGCGCGGCCCGCCCGTGGGCCAGCTGGTGGGTCTCGAGTCCGCGCATCGGAGCCGGCCGATCCGCACGTTGACCTGGCTCGCGGTCCGCGATCTCCTCGGGCCCAGGCGCGTGGAGGCCGCCTTGGGGGTCCTCGCCATCGCGCTCGGGGCCGTGCTCGTGGGATCGGTCGCGCTCGTCGCGCTGGCCTTCAACGGTCGGCTCGACACGACCGTGCTGGGTGTCTTCCTGGCGGCCCAGGTGCGACCCTTCCACCTGGTCATCGCGGGCCTCACGCTCGGGGTGGGTGCCCTCGCCGCCGGCGAGATCGTGAGCCTGAGCTACCTGCGGCGGGAAGCCGCCTTCGCGACGTTGCGCGCCCTGGGCTGGTCGCCTGCGCTCGTGGTCCGGTTCCTCGTCACTCAGGCGATCACGATCGGCGTGCTGGGTGGGCTCGCGGGCGCAGCCGTGGCCATGTTCGTCGCACGGGTGCTGCAGGCGCCCTCTGGTGCGAGTGAGCTTGCCGCTGGCGCGTCGGTCACCTCGGCGGTCCTCGCCACGCTGGTCGCCGCCATCGGTCCGGCCCTGCTCGTCGTCCGTTCGGTGCCCGCGCAAGTCCTGCGGGGTGAGTAGTTGTGGGCGGGATCGATCATCGCCGGGCTGCCGCCGTCCGCGAGTCGCGGCCCGCAATCGTAACGGGCCGATCGGACACCACGGGTCGCCACCGGTTTGGCCAAGGCTGGGGCAAGTCTAGTTTGGCCCACCCTGGCTACGCTCTGCGTCGGGCGCCCTCTCGACACTCGTGATGCGGCGATCGACCGTGCCAATGGCGCTGACTCGCGGGCTCAGGGGGAAGCATCGGCGATGCCGCGTTCGCCGCCGTGCCAGCGGGCGCGGGCCGCCCTGATCGCATGTGCCGAGCGCAGGTTGGCGGCGCGCTTCAGGATCTCGTCTTCCGACAGTCCGGGATGGAGCCGGCGTGCCTCGACGATGAACCGGTCCGCCGCAGCGGCTCGCGCCGCCGCGGTCGCGGCCTGCCGATCCGGGACGCGCGCCCAGCGCTCGTGCGCGGCGAGACGAGCCCGAAGTGCGCGGTCGCGCGCGAGCCGGCCTTCATCGCGGCCATGGGCCGACTCTTCTCCCTCCGCGCGCCGACTCACGCGAGTGCCTCCGCCGTGTCCTCGTCCGCGCCGTAGGCGAGCACGCGGAGCCATGCATCCGTCGCGACAGGGGTAGGGCAGCGTCGTGCACGCGGGTCGCACACGACCTCGCCGAGCGTCGTTCGCCGGGCGCCGACGAAGAGCGGGACCACCGTCGCGGCAAGGCCGGCGTCGCCGAGCTCGGCCAGCACCAGCGCCCATGCCTGGCCATGAAGTCCGGGATACCCGCCGCCGCGTCGGGCGAGCCGCGCCAGGAACTCGACCCGCTCGACGGTCGGGGCGACGAACAGGGCGTGCCAGCCGGCTCGAGCAGGGAGCGCGTCGGCGTACCGAGCGAGCTTGCCGCGGAGCTGCGGCCCGTGCTCGGTGGCCTCGTCGATCTCGAGGTACAGGACGGCTGAGCCGCCCCGTGCCTGGAGGACGACGACGCTGTCGGGATAGACCGACGGGAGCAGGGCGGTCGCGTTGCACTCCGGGTGCCAGAGCTGGACGAGCGGCTCTGCGTCCGCAGGAGTGGCACGGACGAGGGCGCAGACGGTCTCCACGATGTTGAGCGAGTGACGGAGCTGCGTGCCGGCTCGAATGCGGGTGAGCGGCTGCCAGCCGAGGCGACGACGAGCGCGGGCGGAGACGCGGAGGGCGAGCGGAGCGCCACCGCGGTTCGTCGGGGGAAGTACCGCTCGATCGAGGTAGCCGAGCCGGTGCAGCGCAGCGAGGCGTTCCTGGGCGGTCTGGCGACGACGGTAGACGAGAGTGACGAGCTGGCTCGTGGTGGCGACATCGCTGCGGTACAGGAGGCGCAGGCAGGCCCGGTCGCGATAGCGCAGAAGCCCGGGATCGAGCCCGAGGCGGCGATCGGGTGCGGCAGACGTCACGAACGCACCGATCATCCGAGTGGGGTCCCGCCGGGGAAGCCTCGCTGCCCCGCACGATCCGGGGGGCAGGGAAGGGGGCGCCGATGCCCCCATTCGACGAACCATTCGACGAACGGTCCTATGCGGCCACCAGAGCCGGCGTGCCTGTCGGCTCGATGTGCTGCCTGACGGCGTGTACGTTCCATGGCAGGACGACCTCAACCAGGGGCCGCCGTAGCGCCGTCTTCGAGGGCGGGGCGGCCCGTTCCTGTTCAGCTGTGGCGACAGGTCGCGGACGAGCCGCTGGTCGGAAGCACCGATCGCGCCACCGCGTCACGGACGGCCGTGTCGATCGAGTGCCGGCGGAAGCGTGCTCGGCCACGACCCGGTGACCGTCCCCCGTCCGTCGTCTGCGTCCGCCGGGAGCGCCGCTCACCGGCCGGTCGTCGCGGCGGTTCCGCTCCGTGCGGGGCCAGTTCCGCCGAGACGGCGAACGGGTGGCCGGCCGTCGGGCCAGTCGCCTCGCGACCGACCGTACCCGAGATCGGGCCGGGCGTGAACCGGGTTTCTGTACAAGAGTCTGTACGAAATGGCTCCGACCTTGTCGTCGACGTTTCGTTCGACACCAGGGATGACGTGTGCGACGCTGCGACCGTGCTCAAGACCAAGCGGACGTACAACCTCTCGCGCCGGACCATCGAGACGGTCCAGGCGCTCGCCGAGCGAGGGATCGCGCCGACGCAGGACGCGCTCGTCGAACTGGCAGTCGAGGAGCTCGCCCGCTGTGTGCGCGACGCGGACGAGGCCGCCGCGTGGGCCTCCGCCACGACCGACCCCCCAGTTCACGGCGGAGGCCGCCCAGCTCGAGGCGATCTATCGAGACGGCGACGAGGTGACGTGGCGCAAGCCGTAGGCCTCCCGCTCCGCTGGGCGGTGGTCATCGTCAACCTCGACCCGACCAGGGCCACGAACAGGCAGGCCACCGACGGGCGCTCGTCATCAGCTACGAGGCCTTCCATCGCTCCGGGCTCCTGACCGTCTGTCCGATCAGCGCCGCGCGCGACACGCCGCGCTACCCGGAGGGAGATCGCGATCCCGGGCGGCGCGGGGGGCCTCCAGAGGGTTCTGGCGGCGGGCATCCTGCGGGGCGGTGGCGTCGCGTACCTCGCCGACCCGCGGTCCGCGCGGCCCTGCGGCACCGTCTCGGGCTCGACATTCCGGCGGTGTCGGATGGAGCCGCCTCGGCATAGCACGTGGCGGCACGGCACCTCACGCTCGACGCCAGGCGGAATTCGGGCCGCCGGTTTCGTCGGCGGGGGCGATCGCGCCGGCGGCGCGCAACTGTGCGAGCACGAGCCGGATGGTCTGATCGCTCACCCCTGGCAGCGCGGTGCGGACGTCACGGACCCGGAAGTCGCCGGGGGCGTGGCGGAGCACATACTCGCGAACTCGATCCTGCTTCGAGAGCCCCGCCAGGTTCCGGCGAGCGCCCACGCGATCCTCGAAGTCGTCGTACGCGTCGGCGAGCGTCGTGACGAGATAGGACGCCCAGGGCCAGATCGAATGCTGCCCCTCGTGCCACCGCCGCTGGGACTCGTAGAGCGCCGCGTAGTAGGCGTGCTTCGTCTCGAACATCCGTTGCTCCACGCTGACGTAGCGCGACACGCCATAGCCGGCGCGAAGGAGGAGGTGCGCCGTGAGCAGACGCGCCAGCCGCCCGTTGCCGTCGGCCACGGGGTGGATGGCCAGGAAGTCCAGCACGAACGCAGCGATGAGCAGGACCGGGTGGGCAGCCTCTGTGGCTGCCGACTCGTTGAAGCCCTCGACGAGACCCCGGAGCAGGAACTCGATCTCGGCGGGGGGCGGCGGCGTGAAGAGGACTTCTCGGTGGCCGTTCTCGTAGCTGACGATGAGGTTCTCGTCGGTCTTGAGGTGCCCACCGCCGCCGTCGACGTAGCGGAAGAGCTGGCGATGGAGGTGCAGGATGAAGGGCAGCGTCGGGGGCTCGGGCTCGGCCGCGCGCATGATCTCGTCGATCGCGTCCCGGTAGCCCGCGAACTCCCGCTCGTTCCGGTTGCGGAAGCGGCGTTCTGCGCCGGCCTGCGCGAGCCCTTCGAGTCGCCCTGGGGCAACCGTGACGCCCTCGATCGCGCTCGAGGCGGTGATCGAGGCGATCCGGGTCCCCGTGGCGAGCGCGCGCAGCAGCTCGGGAAGCTGGTCGCGGTACAGCGCCTCGCGGCCGCGGCCAACATCGAGCCGGGAGAGAACCGCGCCCAATCTCGGCGGCTGGCCGCCGAACGTTCGATCGAGATCTGCGAAGCTGCGCATCCGCCAACCCGCGATAATCTACCTAAGCCACAGCTTCCATTAGCATGATTGATGCGGATTGGCAGGTCAAGGGGATTCGCCGTGCCCAGAGGCTCGGGCGCACGGCCCGCCACCATGAACTCGACTATCTGGCCCCGGATGGTGCGCCACCGCGTCGCACGTGGCGGGCTCGGGAAACGGCTCGCGGTGCCGTCACAGAGCAAGCAGGCCTCCAGACGAGCGCCGCGATTCCTACAGCGAAGCGAGTCGCGTTTCGGGTGGTGCGGCGTCCCAGCACGAATCGGTGTCGCGCTCGTCGTCACCCTCCTGTCGTCTATGGCGACGATGACCGCGACCGTGACCGCGACGATGAGCGCGTCAGTTACGGGCCAGTCGGCGGCCGGCCCCGCGCGAGCCGGTCGATGGGGCTCCGGTACGCCGCCCGGGCGCGTTCCGCGGCCGCCGAGGCGCCGTAGCGCGAGAGCATCGAGCGGTCGGTCCAGCCCCCCAGCTGCATGACGTCGCCCTCGCTGTGCCCGGAGGCGAGCATGCTCGAGGCCCAGGTGTGGCGGAGCTGGTGGGGGTGCACTCGCAGGCCGGCCTGGAGGGCCCGACGCCCCACCGTGTGGAAGATCTCGTTGCCCGTCAGCGCCTGGCCGGTCCGGGCCACCCAGAGGGGCTCGTCGTCGGTGCGGGGCGCCTTGGGGTGGCGCAGGTAGCGCATGAGGGCCCTGGCCGTGGCGTCGCCGTAGACGACCGCGCGGCCCCGGCGGCTCTTCGACGTGGAGGCCTCGATGAACGCGAGGTGCTGGGGCAGGTTGAGATCGCCCAGGCGCAGCGCGGCGAGCTCACCGCGGCGGATCCCGGTGTCGAGCAGGAGCGAGAGCATGGCCAGGTCGCGGCGGGCGATGAGATCGGTCCCTCGGCAGGCGGCCAGGAGCCGGTTCGACTCCTCGTCGCTGAGGACCGGCGGTGGGTTGAGAGGAACCGTAGGCGCCCGCATGCGCTCCATCGGGCTCCGCTCGATCTCGTCCTCGTCGACCAGCCAGCCCCAGAAGGGCCGGAGCGCCCGGAACAGGATGCTGATGGTGGCCGGGGCGTTGCCGCGCTCGCCGAGCGCCACGAAGAACGCCTCGAGGTGCTCGCGCCGGATGCCGTCGAGCGTCCGCGGCATGCCGCGCTCGGCGAGGAACGCGTCGAGCCGGTCGAGCGCACGGAGGTAGGTCGAGATCGTGCGCCCGCTCTTGCCCTCGGCACGCAGGTGCAGGGTCCAGTAGTCGCGGGTCGACGCGAGCGTCGGGCCCTCGGATAGACTGACCTTCTTGGTGCTGGCGCGCGGCATGGACAGGGCCTCGGAGCGCGGAAACGGACTGCCAGAGTTATACGCGTCTCATGCCCTGTCCGCAAGCCAGAAACCGAGGCATGCGCGCTTCGCAAGCGTGAAACCGTGGGCGAGTGGCGGAATGGCAGACGCGCCGGCCTTAGGAGCCGGTGCCCCGTGAGGGGCGTGTCGGTTCGACCCCGACCTCGCCTACCAGTGGATGGCCCGGGGTCGCCAGCGAATCCGCAGTGCGACCACCAGGATCCACACCCCGTTCCATGACCAGGCCGCGAGGCTGGGGTCGACGAGCGCGATCGGGATCGAGATCAGGAAGACGAGCGGCGCGGTCGCGGCGTAACCCATCAGCCGTCGCAGCTCGGCGGGATCGAGGTCGCCGGCGAGCAGGCCGGCCCGCTCGGCGTGCCACCACATGAGGAGGGCGGCGCTGCCGATGACCACGTTCGTCCCGGCATAGAGGACGAGGGCCGTCGGGAGCGTCGTGTACCGGCCGAGCACGGACGTCGGGAACGGCAGGAAGACCACCGCGGCCAGGAACGCCATGTTCAGCGCCAGGATCCGGCGATCGCCACGGACCAGCACGGCGAAGAGCCGGTGGTGGCTGTTCCACCACACCGCGATCACCGCGAAGCTCAGGACGAACGCGACGAAGGGCGCCTCGAGGGCCCGGAGCTGCGCCTGCAGCGCCGCATCCGTGCGCGCGATCGTGCTCGGGAGCCGGAGGTCGAGGATCAGCAGCGTGATGGCGATCGCCATCACGCCGTCGCTGAAGGCGGCCACGCGGTGCGGGTCGAACCGGTCCGTCGAGCCATCCGCGGCGAACCCGGATGGCCCCTCGGTGGTGCGCTCCGCACTCCGGCTCTGGGGGCTGTGGGACGCGGCGGGATCGTCGGGCATCTCGCTGGCGGGAGCGTACACGACCTTCCGCCGCGCTTCCGCCGGCGGGCGCCCGCGCCGGCCCGTCGTCCGGCTCCGCATGGCCGCGGCACGCGATGGACGCAGGCGCCACGGTCGGGGCGGTCCGAGTCCGCCGGGATTCGGCCGTGGGATTCAGCCGAGCGGCGGAGCGAAGAGGGCGGTGCTGCGCCCCAGCGTGGCCCACGTGATCGCGAGGGCCGCGGCGATGCCCAGGAAGAGGGCCGGAAACCCGAACAGCGCGATGAGCGCGCCGCCCGCGAGGGGCAGCAGGAGCGTCGGCGCGGTGAGCGTGCCGACGAGCGC
>JAJYGO010000427.1 GCA_021785115.1 Chloroflexota bacterium
GTGAGCCGCGAAGAGGCTGCTGCCGCCCTCGCGCGCGGCGGCGAGCATGGCCTCGGCGTCCGCGAGGGTGCGTGCCATCGGCTTCTCGCAGATCACGTGGCGCCCGGCGCCGGACGCGGCGATCGCCACCTGCGCGTGCAGGTGCGTCGGCGTACAGACGTCCACGACGTCGACCGCGCCGATGAGATCATCCAGGGAACTCGCGAGGCGCGCCCCATGCCGATCGCTGAGCGCCGCCGCGCGGGACGTGTCCACGTCGTGGACGACGACCTGCGCCCCCTCGGCGGCCCACGCGGCGACGTGCGTCTCGCCGATGAACCCGGCACCGGCGACGCCGACCCGCAAGGGCTCTCGCCTGGGACGTGGCACGGGCCGTGGTCCGCTCATCGCCGGGAGCCCGGGAGCGGGTCCGCGTGGCCCGTCCGGCCGTCCCGCAGGCCGGCGAGCGCCACCATCTGCCGGTGCGAGTATGCGGGGGTCTCCTCGCGCGTCAGCTGTGCGAGAACGTCGATGGGAAGCTCGTTCAGGATGGCGTGGTTCGGGTTGAAGAGCATGTGCTCGTCGACCGCCAGGCCGAACGCCGACCCCTCCTTCACGGCGTGGTAGAGATTCCGGGGGCGCACCGAGTCGCCCGCGTTGATGACGTGGACCCCGGCAGCCCGCAGCTCGTCGAACAGTTCGACCACGGGTCGCGTGTGGCACGAGACGACGTCGTCCACCTGGAGGGTCGTCCGGCCGAACTCGTGGTCCTCGATGACGACCTCGCCCTGGCGCACCTCGCGCACGGTGGCGTTCGTGATGATCGTGACCGGGTGCTTGTACGGCCGTGACGTCAGGACCTCCGCATCGCCCTGCGCGAAGCGCCTGCGCTGGACGTACATGTGGATGACCTCGCATTCGGCGGCGAACTCGCGGTTCTCGGTCACGATCGTGACCTGCTTGCCGATGCTCCCCAGGAACGCCGCCGTGTCGGCCGCGGCGTAGTGGTCGCCCCACAGGAGCACGCGCGGCCCGAGCTTGTGGAGCGTCCGGGCGCCGGGGTGGCAGTCGCACGCGATCTTCGGGCAGGCCATGGCCTCTTCGAACGGTACCACCAGGTCACTGCGTCCGAGCACCTCGGGCACGTACGAGATCGCGCCGGTCGCGTTCAGCACGACGTCGAACCCGCGAAGCTCGTCCACGGCCGGGGCGTGGTCCAGCCGGACGTCGACCCGCAGGTCGAGCAGCTGGTCCCGGATCCAGTCCAGGTACCAGCGCATCTTCTCCTTGCCGGGGACGAGGCAGCAGTAGAGGAGGGCGCCGCCCAGCTCCCTGCGCTTCTCGAACAGCGTGACGTCGTGCCCGCGCTCGGCTGCGATGCGCGCGGCCTCCATTCCCGCAGGCCCGCCACCGACCACCGCCACGCGCACGGCCTTCGTGGTCCGCTTCATCTCGGCATATGCGGGATTGCCGCAGGCCGCGTTGATGGAGCACTGGATCTCGTGCTTCGCCATCAGCGACTCCTGCCAGCACCCGCCCAGGCAGGAGATGCACTTCCGGATCGACTTGACTCGCCCAAGCTGCGCCTTTACGGGCCAGTACGGATCCGCCAGCAGCTGGCGCGACAGGCCCACGAGGTCGGTCTTTCCCTCGGCCAGGATCTTCTCGCAGTACTCGGGGTCACGAAGCGAGTGGCTCGTGATGACGGGAATCCGCACCGCCCGCTTGACCGCCTCCGCCGCGTAGGTCGCCCAGCCCTGCGGGTACTGCATCGGGTCGAACCCGGCCCCCGCGCTCTCCTGGATGCCCTGGCTGATGTCGACCGCCGCGCATCCCGTCTGCTCGAGCATCCGCGCGATCTCGACGCCCTCCTCGAGCGTGCGGCCGCCGGGCACGAACTCTTCGAACGAGTACCGCACGAGCACCGGGAACGCCCGGCCGCACTTCTTGTGGATCTGGTCGACGATCGCCAGCGTGAAGCGCATGCGGTTCTCGAGATTGCCGCCGAAGCGGTCGGTGCGCCGGTTCAGGACGGGACTCATGAACTCCGACAGGAGATAACCGTGCGCGGCATGCAGCTCGACGGCGTCGAAGCCTGCCTGCTTGACGCGCCAGGCGGCTTCCGAGAACAGGTCCACGAGCTCGAGGATCTCGGAGATCGACGCTTCGCGGATCTCCTTCCCCTTCTCCTCCGCGTTCTCGTAGACGATCTCGTGTCCCGCGGACCAGGGCAGCTTCAGGACCCGGTCGTTCGCGCCGAGTGTGTTGTAGCGCGGGATCGCGCACTGGCGACCCGGATGCTGCAGCTGGACTGCGCACTTCGCGCCGTAGCGATGCATGCTCTCGGCGAGCCGGGCCAGGCCCGGGATGTAGTTGTCTCCGTCGGCCACGAGGCAGGTCACGGTCGGCCGCCCCGTCTTCATGTCCGGCGTCGTGGCGCCGACGATGATGAAGCCCGCCCCGCCGCGCGCGATGTCGGCGTGGTGGTGGATGTCCCGCTCGCTCACCTCGCCGTCGGCGTGCGAGGAGCTGATGTCGGTCGGGACGTGGACCACGCGGTTGGGGAGCTCCAGGTTGCCGAGCTGGATCGGGCTGAACAGATGCGGGAACGACGACATGAGGCTCCTCCCGTCCCTGCCGGCTCTCCGCGCCTGCCGCAAGCGATCACCGGCCGATACACCATCTTCCGGCCTCGTCCAGTCTCGCGGCAGGGGCTCCGCTGCGGCAATGTCACTAGCGGCCGAGATACTGTCAGGAGCGGCTGGCGAGCGGCGGCCCGCCCGGGTGGGTAGGGGGCTGCAGCCACCTACCGGGCCATCTGGCCCTCCTGTCGTCCGTCCGTCCGTCCGATGATCCGCTCCACGACCTGCGGGATCCCCGGGACGCCGGCGATCGCGGGCGACGATGGAGGGCCTGCGTGACGGTCTTCTTCTGGAAGCACCAGCTCGACCCGACGTTCCCGCTGTCCGTGCTGGAGTACGAGACCAGCGATACCGAGGACCGGCTGCACTGGCACGACTACCTCGAGATCGGCCTGTGCCTGGAGGGACGTGGGCGCTTCCTGTTCGGGCGTCGCAGCTATCCGGCGGAACCCGGGGACATCTTCCTGATCGACAACGCCGAGCCACACGTGGGCGTGGCGGAAGCCCCGAACCGGTTGCGCCTCCTGCTCACGCTGTTCCGCCCGGAGCTGATCGCGGCGCCGGGGTGCCGCACCTTCGACACCGACTACCTGGCACCGTTCTGGTGCGGCGGGCGTCCCTTTGCGAACCGCCTGCCGGGAGGAGAAGCGGCTGCCTCCGAACTTCGGCCCGTCCTGCTCGAGCTGCGGGCGATCTGGGACCGGGGCGAGCCCGGCGACCGGCACCTCCTCGACGCGAACCTCCGCCGCGCGCTCGGCATCCTGGTGCGGCACTCCCGGGCGGCCGAGGCCGTGCCGGACGATGCGTCAGTCGAAGACGTGCGGCACGAGCAGGTGCGGCCGGTGCTGAGCTACGTGGACGAGCACTTCAGGGAGAGCCTGACCCTGGAGCGGGTGTCGGAGCACGTGCATGTGAGCCCGTCACGCGTTCGGCACCTGTTCAAGGACGTGACGAGCGTCGGCTTCAAGGAGTACGTCACGAACCTGCGTCTCTCGGAGGCGAAGCGCCTGCTGCTGACCAGCGACGCCAGCGTGCGGGAGGTCGCGTACACCGTGGGGTACACGAACCTGCACCAGTTCTACAAGGTCTTCCAGCGGTACAGCTCGATGTCGCCGGCCGACTACCGCAGGTACTACACGCGGCCGGGCGACACCGATGTCCGGCTGCGGCAGGCGGCGGTCCTGCACCTGGAGGCGCCTGCGCGGGCCGCGTGCTGACGGCCGGGCGGTGACCGGGGTCGACTCGGCGGGCACGTTGTGCCTCCCGCCGGCAAACGCCCGTCAGGCCGTGACGTCGGCCGAACGTTCCCCGATCAGCATGCGGCGGACTTCGTCCTGGCAGTCGGTGCGACTCAGCGCCACGAGCTTGTCCCCGGCCTGGAACGTGGTGTCCGCGCGCACGGGCTGCGCGATGCCACCCCGGATCACCACGAACAGGATGCAGCCCTCGGGCAGCGCAAGGTCGCGCGCGGCCCGACCGGCGGCCGGGGAGTCCGACTCGATCTGCGCCTCCACCAGCTCCATGTCGCCCATCGAGAGCTGCGCGAGATGCAGCAGGTCGTGCACCGGGATGTCCTGCTCGATGGCGCCCAGGGCCATGCGGGTCGGGTTGATGACCTCGTCCACGCCGAGCTGGCGGAACAGCAGTTCGTTCTTCGGGCTGTTGACCCGGGCGATCGTTCGCGGGACGTCGAAGTGGTGCTTCGCCATCTGGCACACCACCAGGTTGTCCTCGTCGTCGCCCGTCACCGCCGCGACGATCGCCGCGCGGTTCGCCCCCGCGGCCGCGAGGTGCTTGCCCTCGCACCCGTCCCGGTTCAGCACCACGCTGCCGATCTCGTCCGCGATCTGCGCCGCGCGCCGGGGGTCCTTCTCGAGCAGGACCACCTCGTGCCCCGACGTCAGGAGCTCGCGGGTCAGGTAGTAGCCGACCTTCCCGCCACCGACCACGATGATGAACATCAGCGTGCCTCCGCCGCGCTCGACGGCTCCGCGATCAGTTCGCCGGCGCGAGGATCACCCGGCAGGCCGACGAACCGCGCCAGCGTGTCGACCATGATGGTGGTCCGGCAGATCACCGCGAGGCCCATGGCCCGGTAGGCCGCCGCGCGCACCGGGTCGTTGATCTTCGCGATGACGTGGGGGATGTGCAGCGAGTCCCGCGCGAGCTGTGCCGCCAGCGCGTTCCGATTGTCGCCCTCCGTGAGCGCGAAGAAGCAGTCGGCGTTCTCGCCCGCCAGCCGGCGGAGCACGTCTTCGTCCGTCCCGTCGCCCCGGATCGCCTGGCCCGCGAAGTCGGCGTTGAGCCGGTTGAACGCCTGCGAGGAGATGTCGATGACCGTGACCTCGTGACCGGCGCGAGACAGGGACTCTGCGAGCCCCGCCCCAACTCGACCGCATCCCACGATGATCGTGCGCACCGTCACTCCTTCAGCGGCGGGCGAGCGCCCGCCGCTCCGTGCTGTTGCCAGGTTCTGCCGGGATCGCACTTCGCACGACCAGCACGGCCATCGGGGCGTTCTCGAGGACGTAAGGGACCACCCGTCCCATCGCGAAGTCCCCACCGAACTTGGTCCGGTACGGAAGGCCCAGGACGATCACGTCCGCGTTCACCGCCGCCGCCTCGTCAACGATGGCGGCGCCCACGTCTCGGGACTGGAGGAGCGTGGTCTTGAGGCCGACCCCGAACCGTTCTGCCTGGGCCTCCGCGCGATCGAGCACCTCCGACGCCCGCTGCTGGCTGCCCGGCACCACCTCGGCCAGGTCGTGCGTCCAGTCGACCTCGATGACGTGGATCGCGACGAGCTCCGTCTTCGCCTGCTTCGCCATGCGAGCGGCGGAACCGACCACCAGCGGGTCGGTTGGGCCTCCGTTCAGTCCGAGCACCGCGCGCGCGAACTGGCCCGGTCCGTTGCTCTCTCCCATCGGCGCGTAGGGTAGCACCTGGGTCCGGGCTCAGCGGTCCTTCCGGTACGGCACGAGGGCGACCACCGTGTTCGGCCGGCCGATCAGCGCACGCCGTAGCCGTTCCGCGGTGCGGTTGTGCAGCACACGCTCCCACCAGTGCCGGATGATGAACTCGGGGACCACCACGATCGTGATGGTGTCGGGGTCGTGCTCCATGACGTCCAGGTACGTCACGAGCGGGCCGACCAGCTGCCGGTACGGCGATTCGACGATCACCAGCGGCACCCCCGGGAGCTGGCGCTCGAAGCGCGCCCGGAGCCGTTCCCCTTCCTCGATGTCGTCGGTGACGAAGATCGCCCGCACGTCGTTCGAGAGGGTCCGGCCGAACGCGATCGCCTGCACCACGGCCCGGGTCATCCCCGGCACCGGGACCACCACCCGCTGGCGGCGATGCGGTTGCCCGAACACCAGGTCGTCCCGTACCGCCAGCTCCTTCGCCTCCCGCGCGTACTCACGGTGGATCAGCAGCATGCCCGTGACGATGATCGGGATCAGGACCACCACCATCCACGCGCCGGCAGCGAACTTCACGCTGGCCACCACCACCGCGACGACCCCGGTGAGCACCATGCCGAACGCGTTGATGCCGAGACGCGAGTGCCAGCCGCGGCTGTGCTCGACGTACCAGTGCCGGACCATGCCGGCCTGGGAGATGGTGAAGCTCACGAACACACCCACGGAGTAGAGCGGGATGAGGGCTGCCGTGTCGGCGCTGAACGCGACCAGCAGCCCGGCGGCGACGGCCGCCAGGACGAAGATGCCCGTCGAGAACGCCAGGCGATCACCGCGGAACGCGAAGGCGCGCGGGAAATAGGAGTCCTCGGCGAGGATGGCGGCAAGCCGCGGGAACGCGTTGAAGCTGGTGTTGGAGGCCAGGATCAGGATCAGCGCCGCCGATGCCTGGAAGACGTAGAACATGGGGCCCGTGCCCACCGAGGCGCGGGCGACCAGCGCGGGCACCGACTGCGTGCTGCCGGGCAGGATCCCGTACGACACGGCCACCGCCGTCACGCCGATGAAGATCACGGCCAGGAGCCCGGCCATCATCATGAGGGTGCGCGCCGCGTTCTGCGCCTCGGGCGGCTTGAAGGCGGGGACCCCGTTGGCGATCGCCTCCGTGCCGGTCAGCGCCACCGAGCCACCCGCGAAGGCCCGGAGGACGAGCAGGATCGTCAGAACCTCGAAGCCTCCGGCCGGCTGGTGGGCCATCACGCTGCTGGCCTGGTACCCGGTGGCCGCGGGATCGTGGAGCACCACCGCCTTGAGCAGGCCGGCCCCCACCACGAACAGTGCCGATCCGACGTAGATGTAGGTGGGCAGAGCGAAGATGTTGCCCGACTCGCGCACGCCGCGGAGGTTGCCCAGGAGGATCAACGCGATCGCCAGTACGCAGACCTCGACGCGCACCGGGTACAGCGCCGGGAACGCCGAGTAGATCTGCTCGATGGCCGACGAGGTCGAGACCGCCACCGTCATGACGTAGTCGATCAGCAGGGCCGCAGCCGCGATCAGCGCGAAGATCTTGGGCAGGTTCGCGCTGCCGACGGCGTAGGCGCCGCCGCCCGACGGGTACGCGTAACCGATCTGCCGGTAGCTGGTGGCCACGATCGCCAGGAGCGCCGCGATCGCAATCGCGATGGGGAGCGTCAGCGACAGCGCGGCCACGCCGGCCAGCACGAGGATGTTGAGGATCTCCTCCGAGGCATACGCGCTCGACGAGATGGCGTCGGAGCTGAGGATGGCCAGGGCCTTCTTCTTGGTGAGCCGTTCCTCGGCCTCCTGCTCGGTCGCCAGGGGGGCGCCGATCAGCGCGCGACGGACGCGGGCGTAGGCGCGGCCGAACTCCGTCGTGGGGGCCTCGGCCTTCGGCTTGGCGCGCACGATTCCGGGCCCCGCGTACCGGAAATACTCCGCCTGCGGGCGCGCGACGCGAACGCGCTTGTCGCCGAGCTTCCGGCCCCGCAACGGGCCCGACGAACCGGCGACCCTGCCTCCCTGGTTCTTCTCGTCCAGCCCGCGCCCTCCTCAGAGTCCCAGCGTGAGGCGATCGATCAGTCGCTGGGGGAGGCCGGCATGCCGCATGGCCTGCTGGGTGACGGCGATGGCGTAGGGGGCGCGCCGCCAGGTGATGGTGCCCGCCGTCGTGTCGAGGAGGGCGCCGGACGCGCGCGGGTCGCCGTCCCTGGGCTGGCCGACTCCGCCGGGGTTGACGATGGTGCGCCGCCCGTCGAGCTGCAGCGTGGTCCCGTCGCGCGGCGCGATCACCTCGATGCGCCCGTCGGCCTCGCGAAACGCCAGCGGCACATGCGTGTGCCCGACGAGGCAGTACGGCGTCTCGAAGGCCTCGAAGTTGGCGCGCGCCAGGGACGTGGAGTACAGGTATTCCCACAGCGGGTCGCGGGGCGAGCCGTGGGCCAGGGTGAAGTCCCCGTCGACGCGGGTGTGTGGGTTCGCGGTCAGCCAGCGACTCGCGCCGTCCGTCAGCTGCCGCGCCGCCCACTCGACCGCGACGCGGGCCGCGTCATTGAACCACTCGGTGTCGATCTCGCCGAGCGCGGCGGCGTCGTGGTTGCCCCGCACCCCCAGTGCGCCCTCCGCCTCCAGCCGCCCCACGACCTCGACCGGCGCGGGCCCGTAGCCCACGACGTCGCCCAGGTGCCAGACGGCGTCGAAGGGCGACAGCGCCTGGAGGATGGCGTCGAGGGCCGCGAGGTTCCCGTGGATGTCCGAGATCAGCGCGACGCGCATCCGCTCAGGGTAGCAGGCGGTGCCTGCCGTGAGCCGTTCGGGGCCACCGTTCCGGTGTCGCGCGCCGCTTCGTCACGAACACGAGGCGGTGGTCCAGGAGCCCCGTCAGCACGACCGGTTCGACCACCGGGCGCGGGTCCGCCCCCAGCTCCTCGAGCAGCGGCAAGGTCGCCTCGATCTCCGTGGAGAACGCTCCGTCCCCACCGTCGCGCTTCCAGGCCACGAGGACGCCGCCGGGCCGCACCAGCGGCAGCGCGAGCTCGGCCAGCAGCGGCAGGGCGGCCACCGCGCGCGCGGTCACGATGTCCCAGCGACCACGGTGGTCGGGATTCCGTCCGAGCTCCTCCGCGCGTGCCCTGGCCACGCTCACGCGCGCGGGCTCCTCCCCGTGCGCCTCGCAGGCTCGCATGGCCGCGGCGGCGGCCGCCTCCAGAAATGCCGCCTTGCGGGTCACCGAGTCGACCAGCGTCACGTGCGCCACCGGGATCGCGAGGGCGACGGGCAGCCCGGGATAACCCGCGCCGCTTCCAAGGTCCAGGAGACCCACCGGGCGGCGGGGTGGGCGATGGGCGGCGAGTCGGTCGAGCAGTGCCGGCACGGCCGCCAGGCTGTCGGCGACGTGCTCCAGGGCGATCCCTTCGGGATCCCGGATCGCGGTGAGGTTCACGAAGGGGCTCCAGGCGAGCAACAGGCGCGCCTGGGCCTCGATCCCGGCCCGCATGCCCGGCGTCAGGTCCAGCGCCAGTTCGTCCAGCGCGCGTCCGAGCACCGCCTCGAACGCCGGGCCCGTAGGGGCCAGGGCGGCAGCGTCCTCGGGCAGCCGGGCGCGGGCGGCTGCCTCCGGGGTCCGTCGGGCGAGTCCGGGCGCCGCGGGGCAATCAGGTGACAGCGACGCCGGAAGGGAACGGTCCAGGTCCGGTCCTCGTCCCCTCCAGGGCGTATCCCGGACCGCGGACGGCTCGACCCTCCGGCGTCGCGAGTTCGAAGGCACCTCTCAGCCTTTCAGTCTTCCGCCGCTCGCCCGGTTCTCCGGCCGATCTCCCGACCTACCTGCGAGCCGCGTTACCGTACTCGGCCTCCGGTGCAGCCGCGAGTCTTGTTCCGGGGGCTCCGCGAATCAAGCGGGTTATCCACAAACCGCTGGACGACCGGCCGATTGTGGACAAGTCAGGCGACCCGGAAGCGGTGGCGGCGCCCGGTGTGGAGAGGTGCCCCAGGCCGGCATCGGGCGAGACGGCGGCTGGGCCGGCAGCGCCGGTCGGGATGCCACCGAGCTGCGGTGCCGCGCTACCTCATCGTGCCCGCGTCGACCTGGCGGCCTCCTCCTGCGCGACCGCCTCCTCGAGCGCGACCGCCACGAGCGCCGGCGCGGTGCCCTCGAGGGCGGGCAACGCGACCACGAACGCCGACCCCGCCCCGGGCACGGCCGCGACGTCGAGGTCCCCGCCCATCCGGCGCGTCAGATCGCGCGCGATCGGCAGCCCGAGTCCCGTTCCCACGATCCGCTCTGCGCCGGCGGCACGATGGAAGGGCTCGAAGATCAGCGAGCGCTCATCCGGCGGCACGCCCGGGCCGTGGTCCCGGACCGTGTAGATCGCCACGGGGCCATCGAAGTGCAGCGAGAGCGCAACCCTGCTCGACGGTGGCGAGAACTTGATCGCGTTGCCGAGTAGGTTCACCAGGACCTGCTGGACGCGCCGCCGGTCGGCATGGACCGTGCGGAGCCGCGAGGGCAGGGCCGTCTCCAGCGCGATTCCGCGCTCCATCGCCAGCGGCGCCAGGTCGCGCACGGCGGCCTGGGCCGCCTCGGTGCCGGAGAAGGGCGCGAGGGACAGGCGGAGCTGGCCGGCGTCCAGCCTGCTGAGCTCCAGCAGGTCGGCCACGAGCGTGGCCATCCCGGCGACGAGGTCACGCGCCCGACCCAGGAACTCGCCATCCGGGACGTGCCCGTCCGTGGGCTCCTCCGGCGGCGCGTCCGCGGCGCTCCGGGCGGGCACATCGGGGTGCTGTGCGGACGCCACGAGATCCAGGTAGCCACCCAGGGAGGCGAGCGGCGTCCGCAGCTCGTGGGCGACGACGCTCACGAACCGCCGCCGCTCCGCGTCCGCTCGACGCAGGTCCGCGAGTTCGCGCTCGGCCTCGCGGTGCCGGATCAGCCAGGCCGCGATGGAGCCGGCCGGGCGTGACAGCGACAGCGGGAAGCGCCGGTCGAGCACCGCCGCGGCGCGCGCCGAGCGGAACGCGAAGGCGATCGTCACGCGCCCGCGGCCCGGGAGCGCGATCCACCGTCGGTGGGCCTCGTCCACGCCGCCCCGCGGAACGTCCTTCCCGGTTCTGCGTGTGACCGTGACGAACGCCGCCGGGAGCGGTGCCCGTCCCCGTCCACGCCGCGGCGCGGCCGTATCGAGCCACGTCGCCAGCTCGGGCGTGCCGCCCGCTGACTCCTCGCCGTCCGCCCGTGCGATCACCACACGGCGCCCGCGGCACTCGACCGCCACCGCCGCGTCCGCGGCTCCCGACGTCCTGGCGATCAACCCGAGCAGGTCGCCGATCCTTGCGTCGCGGTCGCCATCGCGGGCGGCAAGCGCGACGGCACGGGCCAGGAAGCGGGCCTCACGGGATTCCCGGCCGGCGCCCGCAACGCGCGTGGGGACGGGGGCGCCACCGCGCTCGGGCGGGTCGGCGAGCGCGGATGCGCCGACGCGCTCGGGGGCAGCACCGCGCTCGGGGGCAGCACCGCGCTCGGGCGGGTCGGCGAGCGCGTCGGCGACTACCGGCGCCACCGCGCTATCCCTGTTCCGGGGCGGGACGCGCGGTGCGGACCGGGCGGCCGAGGGTCCGTCGCACCACGTCCATGACCTCCTCAGTGTAGGCCGTCGCGTCCCCGGTCTCGACCGCGGTGCGCAGGCAGCCGGCCACGTGGTCCTCCAGGACCAGCAGCGAGACCGCGTCGACCGCCGCCCGGAGCGCCGCAGTCTGCTGCAGGATGTCGATGCAGTACTCGTCCCGCTCGATCATCCGCGCGATCCCGCGCACCTGGCCCTCGACGCGGGAGAGCCTGCGCAACAGCTGCTGTCGATCCTTGTCGTAGCTATGCCGGAAGTGCGGGTTGGCCGCCTCGGTGATCTCCCGGTGCACCGTGGCGCCCGCCTCGGATGCCCGTTGATCCTGTTCGTCGCTCACGTGGCCTCCGTCCGGCCCGATCGGCCGGGGCCGCCGCCGACGAGGTCGCGGCAGCAATCGGGATACTCCCCGGGAGTGTAACAGCGGTGCCGTTCCTCCGAAGTGCCGCACCACGCCGCGCCGGGGCGCGACCGGGTAGACTTGCGCGCGATGCACGCCGATCGCGTGACCGAGCCGGTGCCGTTTGCCCACGCGAGTGAGGCGGAGCTGGCGCGGATCCTCGACTACTACGGGATTGCCTGGGAGTACGAACCGCAGGCGTTCCCGATCCTCTGGAACCTCGACGGCGCCGTCGTCGAGAGCTTCGCGCCCGACTTCTACCTGCCCGACCTCGGCCTGTACGTCGAACTCACCACGCTCAAACAGAGCCTGGTCCGCAAGAAGAACCGCAAGCTGCGGCGTCTCCGGGAGCTCTACCCGGACGTGCAGATCAAGCTGTTCTACGCGCGGGACTTCCGAGCGCTGATGCTCAAGTACGGGCGCATCGAGCTGGTCGATTCGCTGAGCGGGGCGGAGGGACAGGCCACGCCGCCCAGGCGCACGGTCGCCGGGAACGGACTCCTGCCGGCCGGCGCGGAGCAGCCGGTGTCCGGCGACCGGAGGGTGACCGCTGCGGCACCGGATGCCTCCCGCGAACCACCGGTGAGCGCGTCGCATCGCCGCCGTCGTTCGGCACGGCGGGCCGCCGCCGCGCAGGTGGCCCGCACGTGACGGCCCGACACGTGCCCGGGAGGATCTGAGTCTCCATGCGCTCTCCTGACCTGGTCGCCGACGTCGCGAGCGTGCTCGTGTCGGAGGAACAGATCCACGCTCGCGTCGCCGAGCTCGGCGCGCAGATCAGCGCCGACTACGCGGGCCGCGAGCTCACCCTCGTGAGCGTGCTCAAGGGGTCGCTGCCGTTCATGGCGGACCTGATGCGGGCGATCACGATCCCGGTCTCGATCGACCTCATGGAGGTCAGCTCGTACGGCGGCACGGCCACCGAATCGTCGGGGCTCGTGCGGATCCTGAAGGACCTGAGCTCCTCGATTGACGGGCGGGACGTCATGATCGTGGAAGACATCATCGACACCGGGCTCACCCTGAACTACCTGATCCGCTACCTGCGCGGCAAGAACCCGCGCTCGCTGCACATCTGCACCCTGCTCGACAAGCCCGCGCGCCGGTTGGTCGACATCCCCATCGACTACCTGGGTTTCACGATCCCGGACCAGTTCGTGATCGGCTACGGGCTCGACTACGGCGAGCAGTACCGCAACCTGCCCTTCATCGGCGTCCTCAAGCCGGAGGTCTACACGGC